>JANPIG010000710.1:0-2903 GCA_031424875.1 Cytophagales bacterium | reverse complement strand
ACATATTTACTTTTTAGTGGGCATTCTGAGAGGAAAAGCCCAGTGGAGGGATTTTATTGTAAATATCATTTACAGCAATATATTTGATGCTTCGATGATGTTGTTGGGTTGTTGGATAATGATTAAATTAGGTAAGACAATCCGCTCTATTTATCTAAGACATTTTTTGCTTTCTTTGTTCGCTATTTGTTGTGATATGTTCAAGTTTTATAGCTTCGTTTTTCTATATAAATTTTTCAGAAGAGAAGGATATACTAATATCAATAATACCACTAGAGATTGGTATGATTTACTGTTCATTTTAGGGCCTCTAATTGGTATAAATATTGTTTATTATTGGTTTACTCGAGAGCGAAAGCAAATCATTAAACTGACTGAACAAGAGTATCAAATTCTACAAATGAATGACCTCAAAACCAAGGCAGAATTGCAGGCTTTGGAGGCAAAAATAAATCCTCATTTTTTGTATAATTCCTTGAATTCTATTGCTTCGCTGGTGCATGAAAACCCCGATAAAGCCGAACACATGGTAATGAATTTATCAAAGTTTTATCGCTATTCTACAGGACGGAATAATGAGTATTTTGATACACTGAACAATGAATTAGAAATAGTTAAGACTTATTTAGAAGTAGAAAAAGTACGCTTTGATGAACGCTTGAATTATCAGGTTATTTTCCAAAGCGAAAAATTAGGAAATTGTCAAATTCCAAGATTTTTGATTCAACCAATTGTAGAGAATGCCATCAAGCACGGCATCTCAAAAATTGCAGGAAATGGTATTGTGGAAATTGATATTTCGGAAGAAAATAATAACTTAATTATCAAAATTCACGATAATGGTGTGCCTTTCCCAGACGATATTTTTTCGGGCTACGGGCTGAAATCTATTCAAGATAAATTAAGACTTTTATCGGGTGAAAAAGCCAGTATGAGCATCGTAAATGAACCAAAGAAAGCGGTTATTTTGAGTTTGGGAATTAGGGGTTAGGCATTAGTTTGTGTTAATTATTGTTAGGGTACTAATTCCTATAATAACTACAAATCCCTACCTAATAACTAACTGCCAGTTTTTCAATTGAATTTGTTGTCCCATGTGTTGCGTTATGCCAATGCCAAATTCTTTGAATCCAGCTTTTTTGAGGACGTTTTGAGAGGGTAAATTAAAAAATGGGGTGTCGGCAATAATGGCTTTGAGAGAAGGTTCTAACTTGGCCCAATCTATCAAACAATGCAGTGCCTCGGTGGCGTAACCTTTTTCACGATGATTGCCGTCAATGAAATAGCCCACCATCGTAACGCCCTCTTGGTCAGGAAAACCCGCAAAGCCAATTCCGCCAACTGATACGTTTTCAGAGACTAAAACTATTTCCCAGTTAGTGTACCAAAAGAAGTTATCTGCATATTGTGCCGTCATCGGAAGCCAAAAATTTTGCAAGGCATCTTCGGTTTCAATAATATATTCTTCGGATATTTGCCATTCGGTAGGGTTTAGACCTAATTTATAAGTCATTTCTTGATGACCCTGCGTATTCCAAATGCTAAGGAGTTGGTTATCAAGAGGAATGAGTTTTAGTCTATCTGAATAAATTTCTATCATAGTTTAGGGATTGGGGATTGGTTAATTAGGGATTAGGAGGTTTTTCGTCCATTTTCTTTTTTAAATAAGAAATATATCCATTTAACAATTTCAGACAATCTTCAATTTCATTTTTGAAAGCTAATAATTGTTCTTTGGTAAGATATTCTTCATCAAAAGCATCAATTAAATGATTTAAAGTTTCATTTAAAGAGCCTCTTGCATGAATGCAAAATTGTTTAGTTTCTTTGTAGGTATATTTTCCATAACCTTCGGAAATATTAGCAGTTACAGAACGAGAAGACCGTATAATTTGGTCGTTAGGTCGATATTTTTCTTCGGATGGAAACGTTCTAACAACAATTGAAATTTTCTTTTAAGGTCTCTGGATTTTTTTCAAACTTCTAAGTCGTAAAATGATTGCATTAGTGGTTTTTAATTAGTAAACATCTTTGAAATTAAGATAATAAAACATCAAACAAAAGTATGGACAAATCCCTAATTACTCAATCCCTAATCCCCAATCCCTACAAAACTATACTTATAGATGATGAAAAGTTAGCCATTAGCCGTTTAGAACGATTGTTGGGCAAATATACTGATACTTTCGAGATTATCGGACGGGCTAATAATGGTGCCGAGGGACTTTCGATGGTGGAAACCTTCCGTCCCGACCTTATTTTCTTGGATATCGAGATGCCTGTGATGACAGGTTTTGAGATGCTCGCTCGTCTTACACACGTGCCTTTGATAGTATTCGCTACTGCCTACGATGAGTACGCCATTAAGGCTTTTGAAGAAAATTCTATTGATTATCTTTTGAAACCCATAGAAACGGAAAGGTTGGACAAAACGGTGCAGAAATTGAAGGCTTTGAAGTCGTCGATAGGAGGGAGACAGGTAGAGAAAACAAATCCTTCTTTTGATGAAAATATCTTGAAAATGATTGAAGCTATGCGCCCCAAAAAGGCGATTAGTTCTATTTCTGTAAAAACTGGAAACAAGATTTTATTAATTGATTTACAGGAAATAAGTCATTTTGAAGCAGAGGATAAATACGTCTTTTTAATCACCACCGAAGGCACAAAATATCTCACGAACTACACTATTTCAGTTCTTTCAGAAAAACTCCCATCTGAACAATTTCTTCAAATTAATCGAGCAAATATTATTAATAAACAACGAATTAAAGAGTTAGAAAAACACTTTAATGGCAAGTTCCAAATCACAATGAAAGACAAAGCTCAAACTAAATTAATGTCAGGTGGAACGTTCAGTGATAACATTAAGGAATTGTTTTTTTGATTGTCTTTTTACTCAAAAT
>JANPIG010000709.1:0-1103 GCA_031424875.1 Cytophagales bacterium | reverse complement strand
GTGTCGTAATTCGGAACGTTTAGACCCAGTGTACCGTTCTCGATAGAACGAGGTCCAATATTTGGAGGAGGAACCTTACCATTTTGAACAATCGTTATCCAGCTGTTTCCACTGTCAGTACTACGTTCACACATATAGGTTACCTTGTTATTCTCCTTACCCAATCTAATATTAAAGAAGGTTGTTGGGTCTTCGTTTACTTTTGTAAAAGTGAAGCGATATATGATATCTGCTCCAGGAGTAACTGCATTGTTATCCACGTGAATTTCGTATCGGATATTCTCACCAAATGTGTACCAGTTTGGTCCACCAGCAGGGTGCTCAAAAGGAATATAGTTGGCAATCAGAACGATATTTTCTGGATTAGTTGGACTTTTAAAGGCATAAACATCGGTGTTATCTGCCAGCGGGTCGTTAGAAATTAATGGGGCTTCTCTGTGAGAAGATGCCATTACGTTTGAAGAAAATTGGCATAAGAAAGCCACAGCCCCAAACAATGATAATATTTTTTTCATGTTAATATTTTTTATTAGTTATGAATTGTGAATAATGAATTAGTGAATAATTTCACTAAGAATACATGATCACATATCTAAAATCTGTCTTTTTTAGGATAATCAAATCCTCTCCAAGGGGTTGCCATATAAGGGAAACCTGTTTTGAAGGCTGCATCGTTTTTAGTAGGTCCAGAAGTGAATCCTAAAACGCTCATTAATCTTGGAGATACAGGGGCTGTTGCGGTAGCATCATCATAAAATAAACCTACTGCTGCTAATACAACGCCTGAAACTGCTTGTAATTCGATAGTAGTAACATCATCCTCTAAACGTCTTCCGTTTGGAAATCCATCCATGTTTGGAATGAATTGCAAGTTAGCGTTTGAATTATATGCTGGATTAGTAAGTCCTAAAACTGCTGCATATACCAAGCCCAATGAATGGAAATTAGGGTCGTTACGTGGCGTAGCGGGTACTGCCATATTCAAACGCAACATATCTCCCAAAGTTGGTAAGAAGTTATTAATAAAGGGTTTACCTACTGCTAATGGATTTCCACCCTTGCCCGTTGCCAATTGATAAGGAGCTAAATTAGGAACACCTGTA
>JANPIG010000708.1:0-6269 GCA_031424875.1 Cytophagales bacterium | reverse complement strand
GGTGGTGAATGATTACCTCCAAACCTCTGACCCAGATATTTTTGCGGCGGGAGAAATTGCTCAATGGAATGGCGAAATGTGGGGAATCACCGCCGCCGCTGAGCAACAGGCAGACGTAATTGCGAAATACATTGCGAGCGATTGGTCAAGTTATTATAAAGGCTCTCTTTCGGTAAATATCATGAAAATTCAAGGCGTGCAATTATGTTCAATGGGGATGATTGAAACGCCTAAATCATCTGATTATGAGGAGATTATCTTTATTGATAAAGCCAAAAGATATTACAAAAAATGTATTATCCATAACGATAAATTAGTGGGTGCAACGCTGATTGGTGATAAATCTGAGTTCTTAGAATTCAAGGATTTAATTGCTAATGGTATAGAGTTATCGGATAAAAGATTAGAACTTTTAAGGAGTGGGAAAAAAGCCGACCCAGTAATGGGAAAATTGGTTTGTTCTTGTAATAACGTTGGCGAAGGAAACTTAAAGTCTTGTATATCAAGTGGTTGCAAAGATTTTACTTCCTTGTGTACACAGACGGGTGCAGGTACGGGATGCGGAAGTTGCCGCCCCGAAGTAAGATCAATTTTGGAAAGTGCCCTGGCTGAAGAGTTGGTGATAGCGTAAAATAAAAAAGGGACAAAGCGATGCCTTGTCCCCATAGAGTTTGATTTTGAGGTTAAACCATTATCCGAAATTTCGGAAATATGAATTAACGAATTGCTACAATAACATCACGATTAACCACTGCATTTGTTTTGATTTCAAAAGATTTTGAATCAATAACATCAATGTTAGAATTTACGACCTCGATGGTATATTTTCCATCGTTTAAGTTAGAAAAATCGAATGTTTTTGCGAATTTTTCTGACTTTTGATTAACATATTCACGGTGAATTTCGTTTTTGTCGGCATCCAATACTACAACCATTACTTTTTTATTCGCTGTGTTTTCAATCCAAACATTAAAACTCAAAGAATGATTTACTTGAGCAATTTTAGACTTTACTGAAGCGGATGTTCCGTCAGTTGTATTGTTAGCGAAAGAATTTAAATTCGATGTGCAAACCATAGCTATCGCTACGATAAATGCCTTTACTGTGTTCTTTTTCATGAGAATTTTAATTTTTAAAATGATAGATTTAATTGTTAAACTAAATTGTATTTTTTTAATAATTTACCTCTTGAATTTATTAATAAAATTGACTTAAACGTTATTCATCAATTATTATTATTATTCAAAAAATAAATTAATCGGAGTTTGAAATCCGTTCTGTTGATGCTGTTTTAAATTGCTTGATTACCTACATCGCCAATCGATTGACGATGTAAACTTAGAAAATAGTTTTTACAAGTCAATCATAAAATGAGTAAAATTTTAACTTTTTCAAGAATATTCTTCTTAAAAAAATTATATTTCACAAAATAATACTATTCTAAAATTTTGATTCATATTTAATATTAGAATAGTACAACGCAAATTTATTAAAATATATAGTATTGATTTTCAGTATATTAAGTAATTATTACTAATAATTGAGGATAAATAACTATATCTTAACATTGAAAAATAAGGAATAAACAGATATGAAAGATTATGTTTTATTAAAGATAAATCTGATGGGTGGAATTGTTTCGCCTGGCACATTAGAGTATATACTTTCAGCTGCCCGTGAGGCGGGAGTAAGAGAATTGAGTTTTGGAGCAAGGCAACAAATTTTGATGAATGTTAAGGCTGAAACGGTACGAGGAAGTGGCATGATTGAATTAAAGAAAAAATTGTATAAATCTAAGATTGACTTTGAGTTAAATTCTGATAATTTTCCTAATATTATCTCTTCATATTGTGCTGAGGAAGTATTCCCAACGGGACAATGGCTTTCGGAAGGAATCTATAAAGATGTCTTTGACGGCTTTGATTATCAGCCTAAATTAAAAGTAAATATCTCCGATTTTCAACAATCTTTTACGCCTTTTTTTACGGGCAATCTTAATTTTATTGCTTCCAATACGCAAAACTTTTGGTACTTATATGTACGCCCAAAGCAGTCGAACAGAATCTTTCGTTTTCCCATTTTGATTTATACCTTAGAAATTCCTAAAATTTGCCAAAGAATCGAGGAGGTAATTTGGGATAACCCACAGATGGATGAAAATGAAGTCTATGAAAAAGTCATTGCCAAAGGTGAGATTATTTCTCAGGTTATTCTGGAAGATTTAACATTGCCTAATTTCTCACTGCCATATTATGAGGGCTTTAATCGTTATGGAGATAAAACTTGGCTCGGAATTTATCGTAGAAATGAGACATTTTCCGTAGAATTTTTAGATGAAATCTGTCAAATATGTTTAGAAACCAAAGTAGGACAAATTTGTACTACTCCCTGGAAATCTCTGATTATCAAGGGTATAGAAAATAAACATCGCTCTCTTTGGGATAAATTGTTAGGGAAATATGCCATTAATGTCCGGCACGCTGCCAATGAATTGAACTGGCAAGTAGAGGATTCAGCATCGGAAGGATTAGCCTTGAAAAAAGCAATTATTAGAGAATTTGACGATGAAGATGTACGTACTTTTGGATTGAGTTTTGCCGTACAAACTCGCTCAAAATCAGAGGTTTTTGGTTCAGTAGTAATCAAAAAGAGACTAATTTTTGGAGGGATTTCAAGCGTTTTTGATATTTATCACACGGCTGATTTCAACCCTAATACTCGTGAATTAGTATTATTTGAAAAAGGTGTAAATAAAACCCACGTTCCAGAAATTTTGCAAAGATTGTCAAAACGTTTTTATGCTCAAAATACGAAGAAAGAATTAACAATTGTAAAAAATAAAGTTAGTAAAACTGTTGATTTACAGATCGTTAAAGTGCATCAATGCAAAATATGCTTCACAATTTATGATGAAAGATTTGGCGATTCAGTCAATCAAATTCCTGTGGGTGTGAAGTTTTTGGACTTACCCACAAGCTATTGTTGTCCTGTTTGTGAGAGTGAGAAAGGAGATTTTGTAGAGGTTGATGTAGGAGGAATGTTAGTTTGATTTTAGAACAATGGAATTTTAAGGACGACATCCTTTTGAAGGATGTCGTCCTTGATTTTACATTCTAATCCTTCTCTCAAAATAAGGCTTAAAAATCCTTTTATCAATAAAGAATAAAGCCACTAAAGCATTGATTACCAAGAAGAAACGAGTGAACAGTTTATCTTCTATAATACTCAAAGGCTTGCTCAAATCTATTTGAACACTGGATTGCGTTATCATGGGTAAAGCTGAAATTATCAATAAAATCACCATAATCGACATTCCGATTAAGAAATAGAAGGGCAATTTACTCGGCTGTCTAACTATTACTACCTCTTGTGATAATTCCCATTTATCCATCAATTTATCGGTAAAATTAAAAGCCGTTTTTTCCACTGCCGTATCTTTGAGTAAGGCGTGCGTATGAGCGTATTCCTTGAAAAGTAACTGATAATCAGCACTTTCTGAAAGTAACTTTTTATGTAGAAAGATTGTTTCTTCGGAAGCAATACCATCTAATATGTCAAAAATATCTTCGTCTTTCATTTTTTAATTAAAGTTTTATGAGCCACTAAGGTACAAAGACTCTAAGATTTTGATTTTTAATAACTTAGTGTCTTGGTGGCATAAATTATATCAAAGTTTTAACTTCTTTCCCTAACATTTTACTCATCGTTTCCGCCAATCTTTTTCTGGCTCTACAGAGTTTGACTTTCACTGTTTCAGCAGAAATTCCTACCACTTGAGCAATTTCTTCTAAGGATTGTTCTTTCAGATAAAATAAGGTTATCATCGTAACATCATCGGGCAATAAATGGTTAAGTGCCTTCTGGATATATTGTCGTTGTTCATTGGTTTTTAAGTCATTATCAGTATCTGCCGAGGCGAATTGAGCCGAAAAAGCGGTTTCAATATCTTCGGTTTGAATTCGGTTTTTACGTTTAAACATCAATGCCGCATTGAACACAATCCTGTAAAACCAAGTCGTGAATTTTGCCTCTTGGTTAAAGGTTGGCAAGGCTTGAAATGCCTGAATAAACGCATCCTGTGCTATTTCTTCTGCATCTTCTCGTGTACCTGCAATCTTGTACGCTACTGTAAATGCGTAATCTTTATGGCGATTAGCAAGGTCTCTGTAACCCGACTTATCACCAGCCAAAATGCGTTCAATAATAGAATTATCTGTTTCGTTGGTTTTCACAATTGGTTAGATGCGGGTTTGGAGAGAAAGGTTACAGAGAGAGAGTTATTAAGTTTTAAGTTATTAAGTTAATAAATATAAAACATTCTTAAATACCTGATAAATAGGAATTTATGATTATTTTAACTTAAAACTTATCAACTTAATAACTCAGTGCCTGTAACCTTTCACAAACAAGTTACATCATATCTTCAAAAATCAATTAATTCACAAAATAATTTTACGATAATGATGAATGGACCCGACATCGTGCCAATAGTTGCACTTCTCATCCCAATAATTGGGACAATTTCAGTTTTTACAATGATTGTTTTTTTACGAAAGTACGAAAATGATGAAAAAATGGCAATGATAGCCAAAGGTATTACGCCTCCGCATAAAGCCTCTTTCAACGTTAATCCAAGCCACTCGCTTCGTTGGGGTTTTATTCTCATAGGCTTTGGAGTAGGTTTGTTGATGGGTTCTTTGTTAGAATCTGTAACAAAATTGGACGGAGACACCGCACATTTTTCTATGATTTTCATTTTTGGAGGATTAGGGCTTTTAACTTCTTATTTTTATCAAATGAATTTAGATAAAAAAAATAATTTGTCAAATAAAGAATAATTGTAGGCTCAACTTCCCGAAAGAAAAAAGACCTTTCGGGAAGTATTTCAACCATTAACATCTCCTTAACAAGCATTAACGTTTCATTAACTTACCTCCGAGGACATTCTGCGTTATAAGTTCAGATTAGAAATTTTAAACCAATCTTGAACATCATAACAACATGAAAAAGTTAATCACAGCCATCGCCCTCTTCCTTATTGCTTACACAAATATCAATGCTCAAAGTGTTGCTTTTAAAGTAGGTTACTCACATTCAGACGTAATCGTATCGCCCGAACCCGCTAATATTTTTACCCCCAAAGAAACTTTTCATGCTGGTATAGCCGTAAAAGACATCATGCTGACCGACAAAATTGGCTTGCAACCTGAACTTTTGTATTCAATGCAAGGCTTCAAAGTAGCGGGCGTGGGTAATGTGGGAATCCATTATTTGTCGTTGCCTCTATTAGTAACATTTCCAGTAACTGAACAATTACAATTACAAGTTGGCCCACAGGTGAGTTATATGGTAAATTCTCAAGTAGGTGTAGTAAGTGATTTGTTTTCAGTCAGTTACAACGGATTGTTTCATGGCCTGGATGCGGGTGCCGTGGCAGGTATGGAATTTAAAGCTTCTGATAATATATCCATTGGCGGACGTTATTATTTAGGTATGACTAATGTAAATAAAGATTTTTCATTCGGAAACAATAAAAATCTATCAGACTATTTCCAAATGAGAAATACGGGCATTCAAGCATACGTATCGTTTAGTTTTGGGGGAAAGAAATAGCTCCTAACTCAACACTTTTAAAAATTGTATTATAAAAGGTTTTCTATATTTAAAAATTATCGTACCTTTGCGAGCCGTTGAAAGAAACGGCTTTTTTTATTTGCTGAAAATGAGAGAGTTATCCTAATTTTCAGGATTAAAAGACAATAGTATTATACAGCAGTGATGTTGCAATATTTTAACAAAAAGAAAATGAGAAAGCGAATCGAAAAAGAAGATTTGTCCTTCGAAAGAAGAGAACACACTCGTCAAAGAAAAGACGAATTGAACCGTGAATTGGGACGTGAAGTAGCTCCCAAAAAGACCTACGGAGAAAGACCAGATTTTAATGCTGGTGAAAGAAAGCCATTTGACGGAGAGCGTAAACCTTATTCATCAGATAATAGAGGAGAGAGAAGAGATTTTAATTCAGGCGAAAGAAAACCTTATTCATCAGATAATAGAGGAGAGAGAAGAGACTTTAATTCAGGCGAAAGAAAACCTTATTCATCAGATAATAGAGGAGAGAGAAGAGATTTTAATTCAGGCGAAAGAAAACCATTTGATGGCGAGCGTAAACCTTATGGCGAGCGTTCGGAAAGAAAGCCATTTGATGGCGAGCGTAAACCTTATGGCGAGCGTTCGGAAAGAAAGCCATTTGATGGCGAGCGTAAACC
>JANPIG010000707.1:0-1484 GCA_031424875.1 Cytophagales bacterium | reverse complement strand
CCAAAATTTACCAAAACTGCCGAAGAAACCGCCCACACCGAAGGTACGAAGGTTATTTTTGACTTGTGATTCATCTATTTCTTGAACGGATTGGATGTTGGTGCGGTCTATTTCCACATTGTATAAAACCCGGTGGATTAGTAATTTGTCAGAAGAAACTGAGTAATTGTGGGGGCGGAGAAGAAAGACAATTATGAAACTAACTATCGGAATGAAAGCGAATGATTTAGCAATATTTTGTCCATTGTCGGGTGTTAAGAAAAAGACTGGAATTAAAACTACCAATAAAATCACAAAAACAATAATGGTCGTAATTTTATTGAATTTATCTAAGGAAGTAGTGAATGTTTTCATTGTTTTAGGGAGTTAATCTTGATGATGTAAATGTAAAGAAAAATAATTAAACATTAATTTGAATTTTAGCCAAAAAAACGCAGATTTAAACAGCCTAAAAATCTGCGTAAATCTGCGTTTAAAAATCTCCGTCATCAGCGTGCCAAAAAACCTACAAAGCCCCACCAATAATCTCCTCCACCACCCCAGGGTCCAGCAAAGTTGAAGTATCACCAATATTTGAAGTTTCTCCTTCGGCAACTTTTCTCAAAATCCTTCGCATAATTTTGCCAGAACGTGTTTTTGGTAAGCCGCTTACAAACTGAATTTTATCAGGTTTTGCAATCGGTCCAATCAAACGAGTTACGGTTGCGAGAATGTCTCTGCGAATCAAATCTTGGTCTTCCATTTGCTTATCACAAATCACGTAGGCATAAATTCCTTACCCTTTGATATCGTGCGGATAACCTACCACGGCAGACTCAATCACGCCCAAGTGCATATTGATGGCATTTTCGACCTCAGCCGTACCAATTCTATGTCCCGAAACGTTCATGACATCATCAACTCTACCCGTGATTCTGTAATAACCATCTTCATCTCTCAAACAGCCGTCACCCGTGAAATAGAGGTTTTTGTAGGTTGAAAAATACGTCTGAATACAACGTTCATGGTCACCGTAGGTAGTACGAACAATGGCGGGCCAAGGGAATTTAATGCACAAATTTCCTGATACGCCATTACCCAAAATCTCATTTCCTTGTTCGTCCACCAACATTAATTGGACACCTGGCAAGGGCAAAGTTGCATAGCCTGGTTTGGTCGGGGTAATGCCCGCAATGGGCGAAATCATCATCCCGCCCGTTTCGGTTTGCCACCATGTATCCACAATCGGACATTTGCCTTTTCCGACATGTTCGTTATACCAATTCCATGCTTCTTCGTTGATGGGTTCACCCACAGAACCCAAGGTTTTAAGAGAGCTAAGATTTTTATTATCAACGAATTGATTACCAAAACTCATCAACGAACGGATGGCGGTTGGTGCCGTATAAAGTATATTAACTTTGTGTTTATCAATCACATCCCAGAAACGCCCAGCGTCTGGATAAGTCGGAATTCCTTCAAACATTAAGGACGTTGCCCCGTGA
>JANPIG010000706.1:0-1832 GCA_031424875.1 Cytophagales bacterium | reverse complement strand
TATCGACTTCCCATTTCCTTGATTTTCAGATTTGATTTGCCGTATTTTCTATTCATCCAACTGTTGGGTACCACCGTGTACGAATAGCCCCGTACGTAGGCTTTCAAAGGCAATTCCACCGTCAGATTGAAATGTGCCGACATGAAGGGCTTTATCCCTTCAATAGTTTCCCTTTTATACAGTTTGAAGGCATTAGTAGTATCATTAGTTTTGATACCCGTTAGCATTTTTATTACAAAATTTGACACTCGATTGATGAATAATTTTACTTTTGGATAATCATGCACGCTACCACCTTTGATAAATCTACTACCAAAAACAGCATCCACATTTTGCTCCTGCATGATACGATAATAAGTTACTAAATCCTCCGGAGAATCTGACATATCAGCCATCATCACCGCTACACAGTCACCCGTAAAACGTTCTAAACCATAGCGTATAGCATAGCCAAAGCCATTGGGACCTTTATTAGTAAAATAAACAAGGGTGGGAATTTCTTTTTGTAAGTTCTGCAGAACCTGTTCGGTTTTATCTTTTGAGTTGTCGTTGGTAACACAAATTTCATGGTCGATATTGTGCTTTATTAACGTTTCGTACAGAGAACGTAGGGTTTCGGGAAGAGATTCTTCTTCGTTATAGGCAGGAATTACTACGCTTAGTTTCACAGGGTTTCTATTTTTTCTATAAAATCAGAATATTCTTTGGCTGGAATAAAATGCTTTTGGGTACGATAATTCAATACGGTAAAGATAAGGAATAAGGAACTCAAAAATGCTTGCAAAATCACAATTATTGAAGCCGTAACGAGCGTAGTAGCCCAACCAGGTGAAGCATTTTCGGGGGATAACAACTTGATAATTAATACTAAAACTGCTCCTAAACCCGCCAACAAAATCATAACTAATGAGCCAATTAAAATCCTAACGGCTACGGTATCTAAATGCACCGACACTGCACTCAAACCATGCAAAACGAGGGATACAAAATTCATTTTAGATTTCCCCGCCAGGCGTGTTCCTCGTTCTATCGGAATAGAGGCATAAGGCAGTTTAGAGCGTATAATTCCGCCTGGAAAATGATTCCAAATCTCTGAAACATAGGCCAATTTTTGGGCTTGTCGGAAAGGCAAAATACTGAAATTGCCAAACTCAATAGTCTTGCCCGTCAATAACCCAAAAAGGAATTTGTAAATGGTATAACCTAATCTGAAAATAACTCCTTCGCTACGCTTGGAACGTTTGGCAAAGATGATTTTATGAGGTTCTTGTAGCGAGGCCTCATAGAGTGCCTTAATATCAGCAGGACGGTCTTCGCCATCTGAATCCATGACGATAACTTTCTCAAAATCAACATTTTGGGTCAAATAAGCCAAGCCCAAAGCAATCGCTTTTTGATGACTAACATTTCGCCAAAGCCTAATAATAGACAAATTATACTCGGAAAATCGTTCAATATCGCAAGGAACGGAGGAGCAATCATCCACTACTACAAAAGAAAGCTTAGCAAAAAGTTCAACCGAATTACGCTCTTTTATTTCACTGAGCAATAATTCCAGTGCGTCCCAATCATTGTATAGTGGAATAAGTATTTTTACCATACATTCGCCAAATCTTTAGCTTCGTATAAATGGTTACGTTCTTCGTAAACAGAGCCTTTTTGAGCCTTCAATTTTAAGTTGTCTTTACGAGTCAATTTAAACAAAAATGCTACGGGTGTAAGAAATACAAAGAAGATAATGGTAAGCAATACATAAGAATTAAAGGTACCTAAAATATAAGCAAATTTTCCCCAACCCCAAGTCACTTTTTCGCTCAGAAAATCAGAAAATA
>JANPIG010000705.1:0-1526 GCA_031424875.1 Cytophagales bacterium | reverse complement strand
GTATAAATCTTCATGCCATTTTTTACCAAGCTATCCAATTTACCCGTCAAGACACTTCCTACTTTTGTTAAACCACCCGTTTGTGAAGCGTAAATCAATTGAGCAGGAATCGTACTTGAAACTACTACATTTTTCGCTGTGGCTGGTCCAAGATTCGTTACCTTAATCGTTGTTGTTATGGTATCACCAATTGCGTAGTTTGTTTTATCTGTCGTAATAGTTACTATAATATCCGATGAGTTTGCTGGTGGTATAGTTACCACAACACTTCCACTTGGATTAGTACCATTGTTATTACCTGGATTTGGATCTGGATTCGTTGAACCTCCCGTTGCACCTACTGTTACTGAAGTAGTACCCCCTGACATTTTACCAACCCATGTATAAATCTTAGTTCCACCGCTAAGTAAGCTATCAACAGTTCCACCTAACAAGTTTCCAGTTTTTACTAAACCACCCGTTGATGACACATACGTCAAACCTGATGGAATGGGAGCTGAAACTGTTACTCCCTTCGCTGTGGCAGGACCATTGTTTTTCACGGTAACAGTGATTTTTACCGTGCTGTCTAAGGCGATATTGTTTTCCGTTGTTACCGTTATCTGAACATCCGCATCTGTTGGAACTGAACCTCCGTCTTTGTTTTCAACCGTTATTTTAGCTGACTCTGAGAAACAACCCTGTGCTGATTTGTAACAAGCATAATAAACACCTGCCCCAACTGCGGCTGGGTTAGCTATGGTTGTTGAACTTGACGATGCACCAGTCTTGAAAATTAATGTTGCACCTGTTGGCGTATTGGTAACAACTAATTTAGTTAAATCAACCGTTGTACCTCTATCTATCTTTACACTATTTGCCGTTGGAGTAGGAGGAGTTGGTAAGTAATTTACTGTAACTGTATCCGACTCAATTGAGCAACACTTATTAATATCTACAATCTTATAGAAATAAGAACCAGAGGCATCAACTGTAATACTCTTACTAGAAGCAATTTCAGTAGTTGATCCTACTTTAAACCACTTATATCCGTAATTTGTACCAGTAGTACCTGTCAAGGTTACCTTATCCGAACCACATGTAGTCAAGTTGCCTGTTACGGAAACAGTTGGCTTGAATTTAACTCCTTGAATTGTCAAGGTCATCGTTGCAGAAGCTGCTGTACAAGAACCGTTTCCATCAGGGTCATTGGTAGTAAGAGTCAATTTTACACTTCCTGCCAATACATCCGCTAATGATGAGCGATATGTAGCTGTTGGCGACATTGGGTTATCAAATGTACCCGTTCCAGAAGTTGTCCATGTTACAAATTTGGCTGCACCTCCGAATATTCCTGATAGTTTGTAAATTTTCTCTGCACAAATCGTAGCATCTGCTCCTGCACTTGCCGTTGCTGGTGTCTTAGCACAATCAACTGGCGTACAATCTGCATTGACAAATACGTTGATTACACCTGGAGCAGAATAACATCCTGAACCTGTTTTCTCGAATACGTAATAAGTACCCGTTCCTACTGCGTTTGGATT
>JANPIG010000704.1:0-6091 GCA_031424875.1 Cytophagales bacterium | reverse complement strand
AATTCAAAATCAAAGCGTCATCCAAATGGTTTGGGTAATGAATCTGACCAGTTGGGGCGTAATATTATGGATCATCATTTGGGCGTAGGAGCCAATGCTGAGTTTGAAGGGATGGATGATGAGTATTATTATGGTCGTCGTGCTAATGGAATTTACATTGCTCGTTACCGCAATTGGGCAGATGATAAGCGTGATTACACTCGTGGTTTCGGCTATCAAGGCGGAGCTTCTCGTGAAGAATGGAGCAGAGGTGCTTATCAAGAAGGAATTGGAGCAGAATTTAAAGACTCTTTAAGCAATCCAGGACAATGGAAGTTTGGTATTATGGGCTTCGGTGAAGTTTTACCAAATCCAGAGAATCGTATGTATTTGGATGATACTAAGAAAGATAAATGGGGAATGCCATTGTTAGTATTTGATGCAGAATATGGTGCTAATGAAAAGAAGATGCGCATTGACATGAAAAATGATGCCGCTGAAATGCTGGAGAAAGCAGGTCTTAAAAACATTTCTACTTACGATGACGAAACCAAACACTTAGGGATAGGTATTCACGAAATGGGAACAGCTCGTATGGGAACTAGTGCTAAGAATTCGTGTTTGAATAAAAACAATCAAGTTTGGGGAGCAGAAAACGTTTTTGTAACTGACGGAGCAGCCATGGCCTCGGCATCGTGTGTAAACCCTTCATTGACGTATATGGCACTCACAGCACGGGCAGCAGAATTTGCTGTTAGTGCTTTGAAAAAAGGTGATTTAGCTTAGTTTAAGTACAATTGAATAATGTTCAATTCACAATAATCAACATTCAACTTTCAAATATAAAGAAAGAAATAAAATTAATTTTTTATCTCTTTTTAGATAAATGAACATTGAAAATAGAATATTGCGAGTTGAACATTTTTTTTATACTCTTTCCCTCTATTTTTTCTATTCCTCCAAAAAAACTCCTCGTTTATCAAATAATCTTCCAAAAATCATTAAATTCTTCATTTTTTCTTAATAATCCTTTGAAAATGAGAACCTTATCATTATTTTGGTCAAGAATTTAAAGCTGTTTATAAAATTCGTTTCATATTCCCTTTCCAAAAAACAAACATGAAATTTTTAGTTACTCAGAAAGAGGACGGCAAGTTCTCGTTTACCCTCTCCGACAACGATTCCAACCTCGTGCTGTCGAGTATTAATTTTAACGACCGTGATACTTGTATCGCTGCAATCAGAGGACTTACCCAAGATTTGCCGTCAAGAGCTAATTATCAAATCGCCAATGAAGGTGGACAAACACTTTTCAATATTGTTTCAAGCGGGCAAATAGTTGCTTTTAGCCCTACATTTGCATCATCGCAAGAAGCCAATGAAGCAGCAGATAGCTTGAGCGAAGACACTTCCGACGAACCAAATTATTCTGTTGAAGTAAAAACATTTTCAATTTCATCTTCCACTCGTGAACAAGTAATTTTACCTGCCTTAGGAGAAATTGATTTTGCTTCACTTTATGATTTCTCTTACGCATCACCCAAAAATACGGTAGGTTTTGAATCCTTTAATCGGAAGGATAAAAATGCTTCCTATTTTCATTTTAATGATGCAGAAGGTCAGGCTCTTTTATATAGTCGAAGTTTTGATGCTAATTCTAAACGAGAGAAAAGAATTCGCCAAGTTATTGGAGCTGCTGGCAAGCTTCAACGCTATGAAATTATTGAAGACGCTAACGATTTTTATTTTATCCTTAAAGAAAGAAATAATCTTGAAATAGCCCGTAGCAGGAAATTTACCACCAGAGCTGAAGCTGAATCTTCACTGGCATTTGTTCAGGCTAATGCGCCTTCTTATGCAGCTGCTTATCCAGAGCCAGTTAAACGAAAAAATGCAAATCAATATAATTTTGATATTTCGGCTTCATCAATAGAAGCGGGTTTTGAGACCCTAAAAGGGGACGATAAACAACACTATTTTCTCATGAAAGATACTTCTGGCACGCCAATATTGTATTCACAAGGATATGGTTCAAGCGTTGCCCGAGACAATGGCATCAAAACCACTATTAAAAATGGCGTTGAAGCCATTCGTTATGAAAAAGTAGAAAAAAGTGGAAAATATTCATTCATATTAAGGGCGGGAAATCGTCAAGAAATAGCAAAAAGTAAAGAATTCACTTCCATAGCAGAGCGTGACACAGCTATGGATTGGTTATTGGCTAACACACGATCTTATGCAGATAAATATGGTATTGCTTACGGTAGTAAAGAAATTATTACAGAAAACACGGAAACATTTATGATAGATATGCCGGCTCCAGTTATGGCATCGGCAGTTGTTGAATCTGATGTCACACCAATACCAAATTCTATCAACAGGCAAATAGATGAATATTTACCATGCGATTCTTACGCAGGACATTCAGAATCACCAGCTGAGAATATAGTTATTTTCCAAAATGCCGAAAATAACGCACATTACTTTGCTATGCTTAGCAAAGCGGGTAAAGTAGTTTTCAGAAGTGAAGGCTATCCAACCACCGCAGGGCGTGATAATGGGGTAGCATCAGTTCAAAAAAATAGCAAATTTAAAGAGCGTTACAGCACGATTGAAGCAGATGGTAAACATTATGTAATTCTCAAAGCAGGCAATCATCAAGAAATTGCCAGAAGTTGCCCTTATGATAATGTTGAGGCTATTTATGGACTATTTCCTTTTTTGGCAGCAGGTTCAATAGCAGCAGTATCGTTTGACGATACTTCCACCATGGCATCCACTGTAGAATCTTCGGCTGTTACATTAGTAGATGATTATTTGCCTTGCGAAGCGTATGCAGGCCATACAGATTCTCCAGCCGAAGGTATTCGTACTTTTAAAGGTGAAGACGGCCAATATTATTTCTCCATGATTGACGGTGATGGCAATGTTACCATGCGAAGCGAAGGCTACCCAACTTTGGTAGGCAGAGATAATGGTGTAGCATCAGTATTAAAAAATCGAGATAATAAAGCCCGTTACGCTGAAATAAAGGAAAATGGCGTTTATTACGTAATCTTGAAAGCAGGCAATGGACAAGAGATAGCCAGAAGTTGTCCCGCCACTACCAAAATGGGCATTGCCGGCTTATTTCCATTGTTAGGAGCAGGTGCTTTGGGCTTGGGTGGTATGGCTGCTTCAGCAGGTGCCATTCCAGAAATTAAAGTTGCCCCACCAGTCGTAGAAATTCCTAAAGTTGCTCCAATGACCATGGCAGAGCCAGAAATTGAAATCGCTGCGGGTGGTTTACCTAAATGGTTGTTGCCTTTAATTGGATTAGTAATTTTAGCAGCAATAGTATGGTGGTTATTAAAAGGTTGTAAATCTGAAGCACCAACCACAGCAGCAGCAACACCCGATATGGTTGATACAGGTAAAGCACCAGCCACAGCAGTCGCAACGTCCGACATGGTTGATACAGGTAAAGCGCAAAACTCTGCCGTAACTACCCCAGTGGGTGAGCCAGTTGAAGGATTTGCCCCCGTAACTTTATATTTTGAAAATGACCAACCTGGCAAAAACAGCCAATCCATAACAACGGGATTGACTTATGACCAAACGTATGAAAAATATATTAGACTGAAAGGTAAATTTGATTCTGAGCAAGATACGCCAGAGGCGAAGATTGCCATCAGTAATTTCTTTGATAATGAAGTTAAAAAAGGACAAGATGACTTAAAAGCGTTAACTGAAAAAATTGCGGAGGCGGTAAAAGCAGGTGAAAAAGTAGAAGTTACGGTAAAGGCTTATGCAAGCCCTTTAGCCGCAACTGATTATAATGAAAAACTTACTAAACGCCGTATTGCCAGTATTGACAATTATTTTAATGAATATGACGGTGGGATGTTGAAAAAATATATAGATAAAATCAGCATTATTCAAAAACCAAATGGTGAATCTTCATCGGCCTCGGGTTTGAGCGATGATAAGAAAAATACAAAATTGTCAATCTATGATTTAAGCCCCTCAAAAGAACGTCGTGTTGAAATTGTGGATGTGCGTTTTATTAAAGAATAATCTTATTTTAAGCACTTCTTGAAAGTTCTTTGCTTGTCGAGAAGTTGAAAACTATATGTTTTAATTATAATTTTCTTTTATTGGTAAAAAAGAGGTAGTCGTTCATTTGGCTATCTCTTTTTTGTTTAACTTTAACCAACAAAACAACATTTTATCCATGAAAAAATACTTCACTCTTTGCATTTTATCACTTTCAATGTTTTTAGCAAAAGCTCAACAAGAAATGCCACTATATCTTGATGGTGTTCCAAATTCAAAACCAGTTCCCAACACACAAAAATCTGAAACGGATAAAAACGGTATTTTGCGTATTTCCGAAGTAACAATTCCAACACTTACGGTTTATCCACCCGCCAAAGGAACTTCTAATGGAACTTCCGTAATTATTTGTCCAGGTGGAGGATATGGGATACTGGCTGCTTCGCACGAAGGTTCGGATGTGGCTAAAGAGTTTAATAAAATGGGAGTAACGGCTTTTGTGTTGAAATATAGAATTCCCAATGAAAAAGCACAGGTTGATAGAACTATTGCCCCACTTCAAGATGCTCAACAAGCCATCAGAATGATTCGGAAGGATGCCATCAAATATGGAATAAATCCTGATAGAATTGGAATAATGGGCTTTTCTGCAGGAGGACATTTGGCAGCAACAGCTTCAACACATTTCACAAAACCCGTTGGAGATAACGCCGATAATACCAACGTTCGCCCAGACTTTTCAATTTTGGTGTATCCAGTAATTTCTTTCAAAGAATTTGGACATAGAGGCTCTGCTGATAAACTAATAGGTAAAACGCCTTCGCCCGAAATGGTGGAACTATACTCTAATGAAACCCAAGTAACCAAAGATACACCTCCTGTTTTCTTGGTTCATGCAGGTGATGACAACGCTGTTCCTGTAAAGAATTCAATTAGTTATTACGAAGCGTGTCAGAAAAATGGAGTTTCGGCAAGTATGGTTATTTATCCAAAGGGCGGACATGGTTTTGGCATGAATAATAAAACTACCAAAGCAAAATGGATGAACGATGTGAAAACTTGGATGGAGTCAATGGGGTGGCTTGGTAAGTAAAATCATTTATACGTCAAATCAATATTATCGGCTTCTGCAATTTTGTAGAAGCCTTTTCTTTTGAATAAAGTTCTCCAGAAGAATTTTAGATAAACCTTTGTTTTTAAAAGCATTATCTTTTGGCTTTTTAATTCAGTAAAAGGATTTTTGAATTTTGAAATATTGACTGCAACCTTCCAAAAAAAGAAAAATAAGGCAAGTGTAATATAATGAAAAATCAAAATAAGATAGGCAAATACCCCATATTCTTTCCGAATCCAAAGGAGATTTGAAACTTGCATCTGTGTTCCAAAACGATTGATGGGAGAGATGTTTGTTCTACGAAAGGGGGAAGGTTTCTCCAAATGAATAAATTTAATATCTTCAAAATAACACAATTTGCCTACTTTTCGTAAACGACTTGCCCATTCAAAATCTTCGGCATACATAAAAAAATCTTCATCCATTGCTCCTGCTTTTTCCAAAGTCTCACGGCTCAACATCATAAAAGCACCGCAGGGTAATTCCGCTTGATTGGGGTCTTGGAAATTTGGTTGAGGGAAAAATTTATCTAAAATTTTTTCAAAACGATTGGGAAGTACGTATAAAAATTTTCGAAAATCATTCCGATTTCTGTAATAATACATCGGACTCATGTCTGGATTTACCTGCAAACCTGCAATCACTGCAATATCTTTGTTTTCTTCTAATCTGCTGATAGCCAATGAAATAGTGTCTTCAAAAAGAAGCGTATCAGCATTTAATAATATGATATAATCACCTTTGGCTACCTCAAAACCAGCATTATTCCCTCTTGAAAATCCTGCGTTATAACCCGTCTGTACCCATATAATATTTGGATGCATAGATTTTAAAATTTGTTCAGAATCATCTTGGGAATCATTATCAACTACTACCAATTCAAAAGATACACCTTTTGTGAATTCTTTAATTGAGGTAATGCAATTTACTGTAAGTTCAGCGGATTTATAATTGATGATGATA
>JANPIG010000703.1:0-2608 GCA_031424875.1 Cytophagales bacterium | reverse complement strand
TAATGATAGACTCTAAAGTTTTATCAGTATTGGAAGCAAATTTTTTCAAGTTCTCAACTGTTTCAGCAAATTGTTTAACATCAGGATCTGTAATGTCAGCTTCAATAATTGAAATTTGTTCTAATGCACGCAGGATAGGCTCTAATTCACGCTTTTTACGTTCTTTTGCAATTTGCATTCCTATTTTCCAAACGTCTTTTTCGGCTTCAAAAAACTCTTTTCTTTCTCCAGGTTTCAATACTTTTTTTACAATTCCCCAGTCCATCAAGTCTCTCACATTCATATTTACATTTCCTCTTGAAATCTGTAAGGCCTCCATAATGTCTTCGGTTGTCATCGCAACAGGCGATACCAGAAGGAGTGCGTGAACTTGTGCCATCGTTCGGCTAACACCCCAACTCGACCCCAACGTTCCCCATGCTTGGATTAGATGTTGCTTTGCTTCATCAAGCGTCATACGTTCGATTTTAAATAGTTTATTCTTCGGCGGGTAATTTAACGTAACAAATGTATAGAATAGTTTTGAACTTTCAAAATATTTTGAAAATATTTTTATAATAGTTTTGAGGAGAAGTTTGAAAAATAGTAATCAATTATTAGCTATTGGTTTATAGTTATCGAAAATTTAAAAAATATTATTTATAACATTGAGTTCTGCAAAGCAAATAATTCATTACGCATCTAATATCTAATTGACGATAACTAATAACTAAAACTGGCATAGGGTTTGGAAATAAATAAGAGTATCAAATGTTTAATTATGGCTTAAAAAGAAAAAATTAACTTGATATACATCTATTTTTTTGGATTTTAAATAATTTTTGAAGTATTTTTATCCTAAGATATTTTATCTTGCCCCATCCTTACTGAATAAAATAATGAAAAAAGTCTTAATTATCATAAGTGTATTTGCCTTGTGTAGTTGTCAAAAAAATGTATATCTAACGGGTTCGTTGATGCACCAATTAGAAGAAAATGAACTCGATTTATCTCGAATTCAATATTATAATGACAATCCCCTATATTTGGAACGTGAGGTACCATCGTCTGACGCTAATATTAAATCTGGAAAGGTAATTTTTAAAAATGGACGTTACATCAATCGTATCTCATTGGAGAAAGGCACCCCAGGACTTTTCCAAAAACAAGATAATGGTCAATTATTAATTTCGTTTGAGAAAAGCAAAGAGGATAATTCACTACGCTTTGGCCCAGTGGCTGGCGAAAAAGGGGAGTTTTTTTATCAGTTAGTTGATAAAGAGGGAACATCTACTTTTTCGAGATTAGATTATGAAGGCAATAAATATTTGGTGATTTACAAGAAACCTCGTATGCGTTTGATGCTTTCAAAAAGTGTGTTAAATAATTTGAAAATTAAAGTGCGTAGAATGAAGGGGAATAAGGTAAAGTAACTTCGGATTGTTGATTTAGAATTTTAAAAAAGCCTCTTTCTATTATGGAAAGAGGCTTTTTAGGTTTTTAGCCTTGATTTATTTAATTTTTACCAAAGTTTTTCACCACCTACAAAAGATAGAAATATTAGTTTTTAAAAAATCATAAACATGATTTCTCTATCTTTCCTCTCATTATCTCTATGTGGTAATTAATGTTATCTTAAATTCTTTACTTATTAAGTTTTTACTTTATAAAATCTACAAATTACTTTAAAGTTGCTACTGCTGTTTTGATACGCTCACAAGCCTCAATTAACTGTTCATCTGATGCTGCCGTTGAGATTCTGATACAATCGGGAGCTCCAAAACTTGAACCTGCTACGGTTGCTACAAAAGCACCATCCAATAACCACATGGCAAAATCATCGGAGTCTTTAATAATTGTTGTGCCATCGGACTTTCCAAAATACGCACTAATATCTGGGAAAGCGTAAAAGGCTCCGTCGGGCATATTTACTTTAAATCCTGGTATTTCACGCAATAAACCCACTACCAATTTCCTACGGCGGTCGTATGCTTCTTTCATTTTATAGGCTTCATCCAAAGGTCCATTAAAGGCGGTTACGGCAGCTTTTTGGGCAATTGAATTTGTACCTGATGTTACTTGACCTTGCAATTTCTCTACGCCCTCGGCTATCCATTTGGCGGCACCAATAAAACCGATTCTCCATCCCGTCATGGCATGTCCTTTTGCTACGCCATTGACAGTGATTACTTGGTTTTTAATCTCGGGAATTGAGCCAATTGAGAAATGCCCTTCTTCGGTGAAATTAATATATTCATAAATTTCATCTGCCATAATAAATATGTTTGGATGTTTTGCTACAACAGCACCAATGGCTCTCAATTCTGCCTCAGTATATACAGAACCCGTTGGATTATTGGGCGATGCAAACATGACCAATTTAGTTTTTGGCGTAATGGCAGCCTCAAATTGCTCGGGTGTAACTTTGAAATTATTATCAAAAGCACCATCCACAATTACGGTCTGTCCTTCGGCTAATTTCACCATTTCTGAATATGAAACCCAATAAGGAGCAAAAATGATAACCTCCTCACCAGGGTTTACTAAGGTAGAGATTACGTTAGCTAAAGAGTGTTTTGCACCCGTAGAAACCACAAAATTATCTGGATTCCATTCTAAATTATTATCA
>JANPIG010000702.1:0-1902 GCA_031424875.1 Cytophagales bacterium | reverse complement strand
GGAATTGGTATTTTGTGGAAGTATGGTTACTACAATCAAACCAGAAAATTCGATCAAACTATGGATGTACTTTTTGAAGAAAAAAATTATGGGTTTCTTCAAAAAACTGATATAAAATTTACGATAAAAGTGTCTAAACACGATGTTTGGGTTACGGCATACTATCTACCTCCCTCAATCTTTAATGCAGCTCCAATTTTTTTCCTTTCAACCGATTTGCCCGAAAACGATTATCTGGCAAAAACTATTTCACATAAACTTTATGATGCTCATCCAGAAGCAAAAATTGCTGCTGCAATCTTACTCGGAATAGGGGGAGCTAAATTATTAGAAATCATAAATTGGGAGCCAGAAATCTATCACCTCAACGAGTCGCATGGTTTGCCACTTGCATTTTATTTACATAGCAAATTTAAAAATTTAGAAGAAGTAAAAAAGAGATTAGTTTTCACGAATCATACTGCTGAAGAAGCAGGCAATCACAAGCATAATATGAGCCTATTGGATAGAATGGGCTTTTTTTATGATATTCCTCTTACCGAAGTGAAAGCCATATCTCAAACTGACGGCGATATTTTAGACCACACTTTAACCGCATTAAGGATGTCGAAGAAAGCAAATGGTGTTTCAAAGATACACGAAAAAGTGCTGCATGAAATGTTCAAAAATGAAGTAAATATTTGTGAAATTATTTCCATTACGAATGCCCAAAATTATGCTTATTGGCACGATGGAGCCATGTATAATGCACTAAATAACAATGATGATGAAGGCCTGAGAAATAAGAAACATCAAAGAAAAAGATTACTTTTTGACGAAGTGGCAGACCAATGTGGAGAGATTTATGATGAGAAGATTTTCACAATTGTCTTTGCCAGAAGGTTTGCTGGTTATAAAAGAGCCGATTTGTTTTTTCATGATATGGATAGATTTATTAGGCTGATTAGTAATTCTGAAAGACCTGTTCAAATCATTTGGGCGGGCAAACCCTATCCAATGGATTACGGCGGCATTGGCATTTTTGATAAAATCGTAAATATCTGTAAAACCTATACAAATTGTTCAATATTAACGGGTTAAGAAATGAGATTATCAAAATTATTGAAACAAGGTGCCGACGTTTGGCTAAATCTTCCACGCCTAACGCACGAAGCATCAGGCACAAGCGGGATGACCGCAGCCATGAATGGAACTGTGAATGTAAGCTTGCCAGATGGTTGGTTTCCAGAATTTGCCAAAGATAAAATCAACTCGTTCGTGATACCTCCTTGCGATATTTCATTATCTGAAGACATTCAAGATGATTTGGATGCTGCCAGTTTATACCATTTGTTAGAAACCGAAATTCTACCGATGTATTACGATTATCCTAAACATTGGCTGGGAATAGTCAAAAATGGAATGAAAGATGTGATTCCACAATTTGGGAGTAATAGGATGGCTGCGGAATACTATGAGAAGTTGTATTAATATTTTTTGGAAATGGAAAAGTCCGGTATAAATTTATTCCCATTTTTTAATTTATCAAATTCATTTATTGCAATAGAATAAGATACTAAAAAACAAATCATTTATTGAAATAATAGTTGTTAATTATTCTTAGCCTGGTTGTGATATTAAAATAGTTAAGTTTTGTTTTTTTATAGGATTGATGATTAATAAAAGTTCACTGGCTCTTAAATTTGTTTTTGTTCGGATACATACGTCCATATATATCCGAACATTTTTGTACCTTTATAAAAAAAATCAGGACAAAATGAATAAAGCGATTGCCTATTATCGGGTTTCAACAGACCGCCAAGGAAAAAGTGGTTTGGGTTTGGAAGCTCAAAATGAAACGGTTCAGCAATTTGTAAATTTTAAGCAATGGGAACACTTAAAAATGAATCAACAACAAATCAG
>JANPIG010000701.1:0-5525 GCA_031424875.1 Cytophagales bacterium | reverse complement strand
TCAAGTAGGCGGAATCAGTGCCGAAGCACTTTTAGCAAAAGCCGAGCAAACCGTTCGCAAATCCATGTAAGAACTTAGTGAATAGTTTAACCATACTAAAGCCCTCCGTTTGTGAGGGCTTTTTTTATGCAATAACGGCTTTGAAAGCAATATATTTATCTAATGCCTTCATAACTTCCTCAGCTACAAAAGCTTTCATTTCGTTCAATTCCTGTTCACGATTCAGAGAAATTGAACCTGCTCCTAATTGGATGTTGAGAACTCGTTCAATTTCCCAAAGTGTCTCCGTAGTGAAGTTATGCGTTCCACTCAACCATTTACTAATTTCAGAAGGTTTTTTGCCAATCATAAACGCAAATTCTTGATTAGAAAGCCCTCTTTCTCTGATTTTATCATCAATTCGAGCAGCTAAGAGCATCCGTTTTTTGGATTGCTCTCTTCTTTTGGGAGTAATCATCCCTTTTATTTCTTTAACTTCTTGACTAAAATATTCTCTGCTTTATTCATCGGTTTAAGAAGAAATTATGTTTAAAATAGCTGAGTCTTTCAAAAAGTATTTGATTTAAACTCATAATCTTTGAAAATGAAATTACTATATTTTAAACAAATAAATGAAATTAAAATACGATACTAAAAGATTTCGTTGATAAATAAAAACAAGTTACTACTATGAAAAACTTCACTACAATTTTATTCTGCCTAATTTCTATTAACTCTTTTTCCCAAAATATTATTCCCATTAAATCATTGGACCCTTTTTTTAATAAAAGAATAACTCCAATTTTTTTAGTAGATGGATTATCCGTTCCAGCACAGCCAACTGAATTGATGGTTAGGATAGAAAAACAGTTCAAAGAAAAAAATATTAATCCAACAGAAGCTACAATAAATGATTGGGAAAAGATTTTAAAAGAAGTTGGGAAGGTGTTTAAAAAGGACAGTACTTCCCTTCATTGTTCAATTTCAAATAAGAACTATGCAACATTCTCATTTGTCAATAATTATTTATTCTCATTTTGTGAATATTATGATGATGGGAAACCAGAAAAGAATGATTAATTAGTTTTATCATAAATTTAAAGCCAAGCAAATCCATATTGAGATTATCTTGGCTTTTTTGTTTTCCTTCTCATATCTCCTAAAACCAATTTTATCGTAACTTTGTACTCAGAGAAACAACAATTATTCATTTAGATTACATGAAAATATCCCTAAATTGGCTTAAACAATTCGTAGAAATAACAGAATCCGCTCAGGAATTAGACGAACTCCTCACGGGAACGGGCTTGGAAGTAGAATCCATTGAACGCTATGAGGTTATTTTGGGGGGCTTACAGGGCTTTGTAGTAGGGGAGGTGCTTACTTGTGAGCGTTTTGAAGTAAAAGAAAAAATGTTGAGTTTAACTACGGTGGACATCGGAACGGGTATGCCTTCACAGGTAGTATGCGGGGCATCAAACGTGGCGGCAGGGCAAAAAGTCATTGTGGCAACCGTTGGAACTACGCTCTACGACCATGCCAAAGGAGAACCAATTTTCCAGATTACCAGCAAAAAAACCTACGGACATCTTTCAGAAGGAATGATTTGTGCGGAAGATGAATTGGGCTTGGGGACATCACATGATGGGATTTTGGTACTGGACACAACTTTGCCAAACGGAACGCCAGCCTCTCAATATTTCAACTTAGAGGCTGATTTATTAATCGAAATTGGACTGACTCCCAACCGTGCTGATGCGGCTTCGCATTGGGGCGTGGCTCGTGATATTAAGGCAAAAACTGGTCGTGAAATTACGTTGCCTTCGGTTGAGAAATTCAAGGTTGAAAATAATAATTTCCCGATAGAATTAGTCGTAGAAAATCCCATTGATTGTCCACGTTTTTGTGGTGTTACTATTGACGGCGTTGAAGTAAAAGAATCGCCAGAATGGTTGTGTAAGTCTTTGGAAACCATTGGTTTACGCCCGATAAATAATATTGTGGATATTACCAATTATATCTGTCACGGACTCGGTCAGCCAATGCACGCCTACGATTGGCACGCCATCAAAGGACAAAAAATTGTTGTAAAAACCCTTCCCGCAGGAACAAAATTTACTACCTTAGATGATATAGAACGGACTTTGGGCGAGACAGATTTAATGATTTGTAATGCCGAAGAACCGATGGGAATTGCAGGAATTTTTGGCGGAACAAAATCAGGAATTAAGCCTGAAACTTCAAGAGTTTATTTGGAAGTTGCCTATTTTGATCCTGCCTCCGTTCGTAAAACTGCTCAACGTCATGGCTTGAAAACGGATGCATCCTTCAGATTTGAGCGTGGTACTGACCCAAATGCTAAATTATTTGCCTTGAAATACGCTGCTTTATTGATTCAAGAATTGGCGGGTGGTGTAGTTGCTTCGGAGGTTACAGATTTTTATCCAAGCCCTATTGAAGATTTTAAGGTTAAAGTTTCTTATAAAAACATCGACCGTCTGATTGGTAAAAAGTTAGATAAAGCGTTGATATTCAACATTTTAGATAAATTAGATATTGGTGCTTTTAATCAAACTGACGAAGGTTTCGAGGCTCTTGTACCTGCCTATCGGGTGGATGTAACTCGTGAAGCAGACATAATTGAAGAAATATTACGGATTTATGGTTTCAATAATATCGAATTATCAGAAACCCTTGGAACAGATTTTCTTTCGAGTTTTCCAGCCAAAGACCGTGAAAATTTACAGATGAAGATTTCTCTGGTTTTGGCGGCAAACGGTTTCAATGAAATCATAACTAATTCCTTAACAAAACCAGCATACGCTGAACTTATCAAAGCCGATTTGCCTAATGAAAACGTTGAGATTTTGAATAAACTTTCGGAAGATTTGGGCGTAATGCGTCAGACGATGATGTTTTCGGGATTAGAGGTTTTGGCATATAATATCAACCGTCGCCAGAAGGATTTACGAGTATTTGATTTCGGAAAAACGTATCATAAAATCAATGATAAATACGTAGAGAAGCGTCATTTAGCCCTTTTTGTTACAGGAATTACCGAGTCTGAAACTTGGCAAATGAAGTCGCAGAAAGTGGCTTTTCATACCTTAGCAAGTGCGGTTAATAAGGTTCTGGGAAGTTTAGGATTCAAAAATTTAGACAGTAAACCCTTCGAAGGTTCGGCAAGTTTTGAATATGGTTTGAGCTATATTCTGAATAAAAAAGAGGTGGTGAAATTGGGCTTAATTAAACCAAATGTAGCTAAAAAAGCCGACGTAAAACAGCACGTTTTCATGGCAGATTTTGATTGGGATTATTTATTCAAACAGTACAACGACCAAGCTAAATTTGTAGAATTACCAAAATTCCCAGAAGTACGCCGAGATTTGTCATTGGTATTAGACAGAAATGTTTCTTTTGAACAAATTCAAAAGATTTCTCGCAATTATGAGAAGAATTTGCTTCGCCAAATCAATGTTTTTGATGTATATCAAGGGGATAATTTGGGGGAAGGCAAAAAGTCTTATTCAGTAAGTTTCATTTTGCAAGATAACGAGCAGACATTGACAGATAAAGTAATCGACAAAACGATGGAAAAACTCATTGGAGCGTTTGAGAAAGAGATTGGGGCGGTGATTCGAAAGTAAAAATGGTGAGCAATAAACTAAAATTTAAAAATCAACGTTTTAACTCAAATTAATAATAACCATGTCAATTATAAAACAACCATTACTTTTTGCAGGCTCATTAGGTGAAAAGAATTTGCAAGTTTTATATGATTCAGGTAAAGATTATTCATGTATTAATCCTAAGTTTTTGGATAATTTAGAAATACCAGCTCAATTAGAAAAAGCATTTACGATTAGGACAATGTTTGAGAGTCGTTTATTTGAAGTAAAACAAGTTGTCCAGTTAGATTTCTACATGGATGATGTCTTACTTTCTGATGAATTTTTAGTAATTCCAGGACTTAGTGAAGAAGCAATAATTGGAGCGGCAACCATGCAAAAATGGCGAATCAAGTTAGATTTTGAACACGATAAAGCCATTGTTGATCCAAAGGTTGCAAAAATGCAATTAGTTTAAAATCAGTTTTCAAATTTAAAAAATACAATCATGTTAAAATCAAAAATCTTTACAGCCCTTCTTATCGTGTTGTCAATCAGTGTTTTTGCGGGTAATGCTCCTACCAAAAAAGATGGGACAACGGGAATTCAATTTTTTAACGGTACATTCAAAGAAGCTCTGGCGAAAGCAAAAAAAGAGAACAAAATGGTGATGATGGACTGCTATACCACATGGTGCGGTCCTTGTAAAATGCTTAAAAAACAAGTATTTGTGGATAAAGCATTAGGCGATTACATGAATGCAAAATATGTTTGTATTGCAATGGATTATGAAAATGGGGAAGGGCCAGCAGTGGCTCAGATGTATCCTGTGGAAGGCTACCCAACCCTTTATTTCTTGGATGCCTCTGGAAAGAAAAAGAATTCAATGGTAGGTGTTCCACAAGTAAATCCAGTAGGAGAAATTTTGAAGACTGCAAAGAAATACGGTAAATAGTTGTTAGGTAATGGTTATTAGTTATTGGTTTTTTGCCAATAACTAATAACCAATAATTTACATTTAGTCCCTTCTGCCCTTTCTCCCTTTCATTTTCTCCTTCATATCATCTTTAATATCTTCATATTTTGTAAATTGATCAGCCGAAAGAATTGTCTTCATTTTCTCATCCTGAGCCATCACCAAATCACGCATATCTTTCATGGCAGCACGCTTATCGGATGTATCACGCATAGTAGCTCTCTTTTGGTTCAATTCCAATAACATGGGCTTGATTTGCATTACTTGGTCGGGTGTTAGAGACAATACTTTTGTCCACCTTTGAATCTGACTATCAGCCCTTTGTTCAGGCGTTTGATTTTGTTGCACAGCCTCTCTTCTACCATCTTGAGCCATGGCGGATTCAATATTTAGGGCAAAACTTGCCACAAAAAAACCAAATACTAAAATTAATTTCTTGTTCATTGTTTTGTTGGTTAATTGTAAAAACTGTTGGTTAGATATGTTAAAAAATTAAAGGTTTAACGGAAAAACTAAAAACATATTTTGCAAGAGTGCTTTTTAAACCTTAATTTTGTAGAACAAAGAAGGAAACGACTTTGTAAGGGCCTATAGCTCATTCGGTTAGAGCAACTGACTCATAATCAGTAGGTGCTTGGTTCGATTCCAAGTGGGCCCACAACAAGCGAACCCTTTAAGGTTCGCTTTTTTTATGACAGGTTGTTATATCGTATTCAGTCAAAACCTTGGTAAATTCTACATCGGAATTACCCAAGAAGATGTGCATCTGCGCTTAGAAAACCACAACTCGCATGGCTATGGAGAACACAGATATACAGCCACGACCAACGACTGGGAACTGTTTCTATTTATTGCTACACATGACTATTCACAGGCAGTTAGGATTGAAAAGCAAATCAAAAAAATGAAGAGCAAAACCTATATAAACAACCTTAAGAAATATCCTGAAATGATAGAAAAAC
>JANPIG010000700.1:0-1621 GCA_031424875.1 Cytophagales bacterium | reverse complement strand
TGCAAAAATTAATGCAAAATTGGATCAAATAATCAATGGGAAAACGGCTGTAGATGTTTCTACGGCACCATCTGCTCACTATGTTCCTACCGGGAAAAATGCTGCTCAACTTGTCACTGAAAATAATTCTGTTGCAGCCTCTTCGGCTTCGGTTGTACAACCCATCAAAATTGGGCCAAATCAAATTGTATATTATCAGGTAACGAAGGAAGATTTTATAAGAGGTTTCGAGTATGTTCAACAAAATATGAAGAACAGTGGGGAAGCAGATAAGTACGAAAAATTCTGGAGTAGCTATAATGCAGATCCTGAGTTCAAGGATAAAATAATGAACAGGATTATAACTAAATATAATGAGCAATTAGCAGCTCAAAAAGCTTTAGATGTGAAACTAAATAAGTAATGGGAAATTTGATAAGTGTTCTTAATAAACAGTTGTCAGAAAATTTCAATCTTAATTTTATTCATTATAAAATTTCAACTTATGAAAAGCATAATAAAGTTTAAAGCTGTTTTAAAAATTAGCTTTATTTTAGTCATAGCGTCCTGTAGCTTTCTTAATTTATTCTTTATAAATGCTCAGAATACAACAGTATTGCCAGGCAATAGCAATTATTCACAAGTAAGTAGTCCTCAGGGCGGCTTGCGGTATGAAAGGGGCTTTTATCTGATTACGCCTAAAGAAGTAAAAGCTAATGGGCTTACTAATGGCATGGTAATCAACTCCATTGGTTTTACGCAAGGAGTTGCTCAGAGCATTCCTACCAAAGGAGCATTTAAGGTTTATTTACAAAATACGAATGATTTAGTCAGCAGAATTGATTCCTCTTGGACTACTGTATCTGCTACTGGCAATTCTTATTCTATACCTTCGAATATGTATGCAGGTAGTTATGAGTGGCAAGTAAGGGCTATTTGTGGATCAAACTCACTATTTTCACCCGTTGCTACTTTTTCAAATGATAATTTAGGCTCTTGCCTTTTGCCTTCTAATATTTCAACAACCAATATTACGAGTACAAGTGCCACTTTTAATTGGGAAGCACCCGCTTCAACGGTTACAAATTATGTAGTAGAGTATAAAAATCAGGACTCTACCTTGTGGAAATCTGCAACGGTAGCTGGGTTGAGTTATACAGCAATCAATTTAGTGGCAAGCAAATTTTACCAATGGCGAGTTAGGGCTGCCTGTTCATCAAGTAATTCTGATTTTATCTCAACTTCTTTTTCTACTAATAATACCAATTTGTGTAATAGTCCTTCGGCTCCTACTTTGGGTACTATAGGCGGGACTACTGCGGTACTCAACTGGGTGGCAGCAACTGGTGCCAGTTATTATACGGTGCAGTATAGAAGAGTTGGTACCACAAATTGGGTGGCAACAACGGTCTTTACAAATTCAGCCACGCTGAACAGTAATTTGGTAGCAGGTACAAAATATGAATGGCAAGTGCGCACTACTTGTGCGGCTGGAGCAGGAGCTTTTGTTGTAGGTCCAAATTTTACAACTACTGGCGCCTTGGTTTGTTATCCACCCATCAATTTAACGATAAATTCACTATCAGATTCCTCCGGTACTTTTAAATGGAGTGCTGTTGATGGTGCAACAAGCTATGAAATG
>JANPIG010000699.1:0-6968 GCA_031424875.1 Cytophagales bacterium | reverse complement strand
CCCAACCCGCTACGCCCGAACCCATGCGTAATTGTTTGGGCCACGGTTGTTCGCCTTTATCTGTTTTGGGGGTAATCAATAAACGGTATTCCCCTTTAGCATTATCAATTCTATCAATCACTTTCACTACCCCCCCAAAAGTTCCTACGGTAGCAGATGGCCAGCCCGAAAAAACCAACGAAGGCCATCCTTCAAACTGAATCCTTACTTCACGTCCTGGTTCTATTAAAGGCACATCCATAGCTCTAACGTACATTTCAACGGCCATATCAGGAGAAGATGGTTGAAGCGTAGCAATAGATTCTCCTTCTTTTATAGTTTCACCGATACCCATTTTTAGTGCTTTCACGATATATCCTTCTTGGGGTGCCCTTACATAATACTGTCCTCTACGAATATTTACATTTGTGATTTTATTTTGCAACTGTGAAAGCTCATATTCTCCTGTTGCCAACGAAGAGAAAGCTGTGCTTCGGTCTGATTGTGCTTTTGAAATTTTCTCAGCATAATCAGCATCAATAGAACTCAGTTCAATTCGTGCATTAATTAAATCTTGTCTGGAAATCTGTAATTTATTTTGGTTTGAAATCAATTTCGCTCTCACTTCCTGCAATTTCAATTTACGAGATTCCAATTCACTCAAAGATACCAGACCACCATTATTGTATTGCTCTTCACCACGGTCGAACCGGGTTTTAGCAATATTTACCTGCACTTGCTCTGCTATCACATCCGTACTGTCAGCGGTGATTTTTGAAATGCTTTGCTTGACTTTATTTCTTGCTTTCTGTAAGCTAAATTTATTGTTTTCTTGCAGAGCAATTATCTGATTATCAAGAGCTTCTATCTTCATTCGATAGCTATTTATGGCGTCTTGTTTGGCTAATAATTGTTCTTGTAAACGTTTGGGATAATTGGGGTCGAAATAGTCGTCTTTGGTCTCAGAAACTACTAAAAGCGTATCTCCTTTCTTGACTAATTGTCCTTCCCTAACCAACCATTTTTCTATCCTTCCCGATATAATATTCTGAATATTTTGCGGACGGTCTTGGGGCGTAAAAGCCGATACTTCTCCTTTGCCCGTAACATTTTGTTGCCAAGGAAGAAATAAAACTAAAAGCAAAATAATACCAATAACTAATAACCACCGTTGCAAAATCAGCGCAGAGCGGGGGGTATATAAAGTTTTTAATGAATGTAATTCAAACTGGTTTTCAATCTGTTTGGCTACGGTATTTTTAGATATGTTTAGCATTTTTTTTAAAATTTGGATGTGAAATCATCCTGTGCAACGGTCACCCCTACCCTTTCAAAGGGCAACTTCACCACCCATACTTACCTACTTATAATGGTAAAATCTTATGGTGAATTATTTTAAACTCATTAATTACATCAAATAGTGAGAGAAATTGGAATATCATTACTGCCAAATCCCCCTATGAAAAGGCAAGGGATGTTTTAATTAATATATAACTTCTTGAAACTGAACATTTTTAATCAAATCTTGATACTTTCCGTTCAATACTATTTCGCCTTCATTTAATACTATTACACGGTCGCAGGCAGCCATGACCATGGGGTCATTTGAGATGGTTAGCAATGTCCATGGATTCTTTTTATCAGTCAAAAAAGCAGCAGCGCTCATTCTTTCCGCCTTGTGCAATTCTCGATAAATGTCAGTTATCATCAATAATTTAGGTTTTTCAACCACGCAACGAGCCACAGATAATTTTGCGATAAAACTCTCTGAGAAACGTTTTCCTCCTGCAATCATTTGTGTAGAGAAACCTTCAGAAAGTTCAGCAATATTTTCACTCATTCTCAAATTATCCAATGCCCATGTTACGTCTTGGAGCGTAACTCCTGCCCTTCCCATAACAATGTTATCCAAGAGTGTTCCGTCAAAAATCAGGTCTAAGGCTAAGTTTCTTTCAATAGCATCTCTGATAGAATTTAAGTTTAAATCTCTGATAGACAGCCCATTATAAGAAATAGCACCTTCAAAATCAGTAAAAATAGCCGATAAAATTTTCAATAATGTTTCCTTGCCCGAGCCATTTGTACCTGTAATACAAATACTTTCATTAGCATTAATTTCAAGGTTTATATTTTTCAAAACATATTTATTTCCATCAGGATAACGGTAACATAAATTTTGCATTTTAATATTTAAACCATGATTTTTCTCATGAAAATTTACTTCCAATCCTTTCTGTCTTTCCAATGGTAAATCTGTTACATGACCCATCTTTTCAATGGCAGTCAATAAATCAAATACTGTTTCAGTTCCTGAAATTAGTTTTTCTACGGAATTGACAACCAATACAATGATAATTTCAGAAGCCACAAATTGTCCCAACGAAATCTGACGGTCAATGACCAGCGAAGTTCCTAATATTAGTAATAATCCTGTAATAAATGCCTTAAAGAAAACTGCATTTCCGTAAAGATTTAAGAGAACTTTATAATGCTTTTTGCGATACTTAAGATAATTATTCACTAAATAATCCATTCTTTGCATAGGCATATTAGTTGAACCTGCCGACTTGAAAGCGTATAAAGTACGGGCTATATCTTCTAACCATTGAGCCACTTTATACTTATATTTTGATTCCGCCAAACTGGTTTCCATCCCTTTGGGAGCATTATAATAAATGACTGAAATCACAATAACAATAGTTATGAAGCCAAATGCAATAAAATAAGGGTGATAAAGAGAGAGCAAAAGAATACCAAAAAGAATCTGGATAGTGGCAGCCGTCATATCAATAAGCACCTTAGGAAGTGCTTTCTGCACGTTGACAATGTCAAAAAAACGATTCATTAACTCTGGAGCATAACTGCCTAAAAGTGCTTCTGATTTTACACGGGGAATCCGATAGGTAAATTCAAAAGCGGCCTTCGTAAAAACCCTTCTTTGCAGGATTTCCACTAAAGTCAATTGATAAATTTGCATAACGCCCGAAACGATAACCCCCATAATAACTACGGCTATCAAAACATATACCGAACTAAAGGCCAGTCCACCCGAGACCAAACCGATAATTGCTTGAATACCAAGAGGTAATGATAAACTAATAATACCTACAACGATAGCATAGGTATAAATATTTATAATGTCTTTCCGCTCCTTCCGAAGCATTCCAAATAACCTTTTGAGGGGCGAAAGATGCTCTATTGTTTGATTATCAGCAATATTTTCAAAGGGGAAAACCGTTAAAAATATCACTTTGCCATTGCGAGTTGTATTTGGATCATCTTCTACCGTTTGAGCATTATACGCACTAATATCTGAAAGTTCTATGGCTTGATTTTCAGATATTTGATAAAAAAATGGCTTATTATTTTTCAATGATCTGCCCGCAATCATTGTTTTGTTATCTTGAAAAAAAATAACGGGATGATTATTCTCCTCAATTAACAGCTTGAAATCCAAGGGACTGGCATAATTTTCTATCATCAACAACTGTTGCTTACGAGCTGCTTCAATGAGTTTACTAATAAAATCAGCACTTTGTTCAAACGAATAATCCTTATCGTCTGATAGAGGTGAACGATAAGCAAAATTATCGAATGTTGTTCCGTAAAATTCTGTTAATTTTTTGACAATCAGGCTTAGCTGAGTAGCTTGCATAATGTATTGTTAAAGTTTTGGAGGATTTCTGTTTTATTTGTAACACTCAATATTAATTTTTGGTTTTAGAATAAGTATTAAAAAAAGATTAGAAATTGTTAATTTTATTTTATACTTAATAATACAGAAGAATTATTTAGCATAAAATAATTCTCTCAAAGTTTGTTCGTAATTTTATAAATCATATCCAAAAGCCTTTCATCAAGAACACTGATTTTGAATCAATATAATATGCTTTTTAGATTTTTTATCGTTTTAATATATTCAACCGTTTTATCCTATTCGTTTGATTTACAGGCTTTTTATAAAGTATCCAACGATACCTTATCAGTCAATGACATTATTCAAAAAGCTATTGATGCTGCTCCTGCTCATGATAAATCTTATGCCAATTATCAAGCTGAAACTTTTATCCAAAATTCAGGCCGATGGACTCGTATTCCTTCCATTTGGAAAAGCCTTTTGGCAGTAGAAGGAGTGGACGAAGGGCTGACCTATCAATCTGAATCTTACGCTAAATTTGCCGTAAATCAATCCAATGATTACCGCTTTGAATATCAGGCAATTAGGAATAATTATCACGCTCAAGAACATCCCGACAAATTAGTAAACCCCAATTTTTATAAAGCCGTTTTGGGCACAGGAGCTATATCGCCACTTTGTCCTAATGGATTCTATTACTATGATTATCAATTAGTTAAGACTACTGAATTAGGAAATATTAAACTATTTCAAATAAAAGTTACTCCCAAACATTTTAATGATGAGAAGGTTTTTAGCGGAACAATTACGCTCACGAGTGATGACTTCTCTTTGCAAAATATTGATTTAAATGTTAGACATATAGACATTGATTATCACATTCAGATTAAGTTTGGGCAGTACTTAAATCAATGGCTTCCCGAAGAGTTCAAAATTGACACAAAAGGAGAATTGATGTTTTTTGAAGGTGAATATCACTATATGGCTAAGGTTTGGAATTATCAAACATTAGATACTGAAATTGCCAAAAAAATAGCACGACCTGCTGAAAATACTTTTCATGAAATTGTAAATGTACAGGAAAGAAATTTTGAGGTTCAGCAGTTCAAACAAGTAATGTCGGCTTTGGCAAATAATCTTCGTAATCAGTGGAGTGATGCTAATATTGCCTCTGGTTTGAAGCGTTATGATAAAATAGAAATTCTGCCTGAAGCCGATAAAAGAGTAAATAATTTTTGGAATGAATTTAATCAAATTGCTAATTTTCAAGTATTTAATCCAAATTTGCCTATTTCCTCTAAAGATAAAAATACACTTCCTCCGCAACCAGACGAGTTTTCTACGTACCGACAAGCCAATCTAAAATTTGGCATAAGCAGTATTTTATTTAGTAGGTCTTATTTTTGGGGAAGCACCGAAAGAGGCTATTATCCTTACGAAATTTATTATAAAGCACCTCTTTTAGATTTCAATTTCAATACCGTTGAGGGTTTTGTTCATAATACAGGTACTATATTTAGATATCGTAAAAATCGGTATGATTGGTGGGAAATTGACCCCACTTGGCGATATTCATACACCCAAAATCGTTCGATGGGAATGTTGAAAATTCGCTGGAAAACTCAGAAAGAAGATTTTAATATTTCAGGCGGCAAATTTGTTTCTCAATATAATGTTGACACGCCCATTGCCTTTGATTTAAACTCACTGGCAACTTTACTTTTGAAGAAAAACAACGTAAAAATCTATGAAAAAGAGTTTATTAATTTAAGTTACAACGATCGCTTTTCTAATACATTTGGTATAAAGTCTTCATTGGAATGGGCAAGACGATTCCCGCTTGAAAACACCACTGAATACGGTTGGATAAATTATGGCAATGTTCCATACACACCTAATTTTCCCATAAATCAAGAAATTGGGGCAACAGAATTCAAAACAAATGATGCTTTGCTTGCCAGCTTTCAAATCAATTATCGTCCATTTTTAAAGAAGCAATATCGGAATAATATTCGCATGGTTCAGTTTGGATCAACTCCTTTAATTACCTTCAAATATAGAGGCGCAATTCCAAAACTTTTCAATAGTACCATTGAATTTCACACCATTGAATTAGGGATAACCCATAATTTTCCAATCAATATCAACACTAATTTTAACTATATTGCCCAAGCGGGAACTTTCCTCAATAGCAAAAATATGACCTTCGCTGATTTCAAGCATTTCAACGGAAATAACAATATGATTTCTATTGGTGATGCCCTCACAACGCACCGTTTAGTCGGGTTTTATGACAATTACGTGTGGGGAGCCAGCAAGAAATTGATGGATCAGTATTTTTATTCAACCAACGGTACTTATTTAGACATCATGACGGTGTTGGGTTTAAGAAAATTTGCCTTAACCCGTATGATGGGAGTGCGTAAAATGGGACTCAGAGAAGAGCTTTTTGCCAACTATTTATATACTGCCAACAACAAAGTACACAATATAGAATTTGGATACGGAATAGACGGAATTGCTCGAATCCTGCGAGTTGAGGCAGTTTTTGCGTATAATACTCTGGGGATTCCTTTACCTAATAATGGTTTTAAAAACACACAATTTGGGATAAGATTGTCATTGAATTCACGGGTGCGTGGGGGAGTTACGCCTGAATGGTAAAGTTAGTATTTAAACATTATTTCCAACGTTTTACAGATTTGTTCGCAAGTAACATTTTCCAAAAACCCAATTTTTCTTATCAGTCGAGATTCTTTATCAATGGCTCTCATTTGGTCTAATGCTATTTGACCATCTTGATTTGCAAATTCACAATTTACCCGGGTAGGATAAGCCTTGCGATTGTGCGTAAGGGGTGCAACTAAAACAGTATTTAAAAATTTATTAGCACTATCAGGTGAGATAATAAGGCAAGGGCGAGTCTTTGCAATTTCACTTCCTGGTGTTGGGTCAAGGCTAACAAGCCATATTTCAAAACGGTTTATAATCATTATTAAGGGGTTTACCAAGTCCAATCAGTATCATCAAATGTATTTTTCATTCCTTCAAACATATCATTTTCAGGCTTGTCTCCGTTTGCTATTGCTTGCTTAAATGCTTCATCCCAACCATCACGTGGATGTTTTTTAGTCGAACGCATAACAATAGAATTTCCCAAGACTTCCATTTCAACTTCATCAGTAATACCGCAAGTTGCCAACATTGTTTTTGGAATTAAAACACCGTGTGAATTTCCAATTTTTCTGAGTGCCTGTACCATATTTTTAATATTTTGTTAAAACAAATGTAATAACTTTTAGTTAATTTCTACCATTTTATTTTTACTTTAAAGAAAAAACTTTGAAAAATT
>JANPIG010000698.1:0-8043 GCA_031424875.1 Cytophagales bacterium | reverse complement strand
TTAAATTGCTGCATAATTTTTTGAGCAATTTCGTCATTATGTGAGCAAGAAACGCTCAACATCTTACCTTTCACTTCGGCAGATTGATTCATTAAACGCCCTCTTGCAGCCGCTAATTTCAGTACTTCAGCCTCTGAAATTGCCCCAGACCAATGCAAGGCTGTGAGTTCTCCTAAACTGTGTCCAATGCCATATTCGCCTTCAATACCTAATTTATCAAGTATATTTAACCCCAAAATAGAAGTTGCCACTAACGCAGGCTGTGCTATTTCAGTGGACAAGGATTGATTTAATGCTGGAATAAATGATAATATTGTATCTTGTTTTAGAAAAGGGAATCGTTGAAAAATATTATTTTCTTGCTCAATAAAACTATTCCCTTGGCCTGGGAATAGAAAGCCAAATCGTAAATTTTCATGCTTTGAAGAAAGAAAAACCCCTTGTTCGACATCTATATACTGGTTGGTATATACATTTTCAATTGCTTTTAATTTATTGATTTTATTCAAAAGCATTTCGCTTGAATTAGCAACGATGGCTAATTTCCAAGGTTCTTTTGAATCATGATTTTTATATAATTCAAAACTTATATCAACCAATTCTGAGAGTGAAATGTGGGGTAAAATATTTTCAAGTTTTACCAATTTCTCTACTAAGGTTTTTTTCGTGGATGCCGTGAGTAAGAATAACTCACCTTTTTGGTCAATGAAGGTGGGTATTTCCACGAAGTCTTTGTCAATATTGAGGCTTTCAAGCGTAATGTGAGCATTAATTCCACCAAATCCCATTGAACTAACGCCAACTCTCATGGTTTTTTGATTGTCGAATTCTATTGGGAAATCTGGGAGTTTTAGCCTCTCGTTTTTGCTAAAAATAGAGTGCTTTTTCTTGAAACCTGTTGCGGGTGGAATCGTTCTGTTTTTTAAGGCTAAAACGCATTTGATAAAACCCGCAATTCCTGCTGCGGCTTTGGTATGCCCAATATTGGCTTTTATAGAGCCTACATATAAAAGGGAATTCTGTTGATAATTTTTATCTAATAAATCAGAAATTGTGGATAATTCGACTGTATCACCCACGTTTGTTCCCGTACCATGTCCTTCAATATAGTCCACTTCACCAATGTTATAACCCGCTTTTTGATAAGCTCTTTCCATTGCCAAAGTCTGCCCAACAACACTCGGGCGAGTAATTCCTCCTTGCCCGTCCGACGAAACGCCCCACCCTTTAACCAAACCTAAAATAGATAAATTATTTTTTTTAGCATATTCTAAACTGGTTAAAACCACAAAACCGCAACCTTCCCCAGGAATAAAGCCATTTGAGTTTTCATCATAAACGAGCATTTCTTTTTTTGCCAAAGCACCCGTTCTTGAAAAACCCACTAACTCAAATGGATCTAAACTCAAATCTACCCCTCCGACTAATGCAACAGATAAATCACCATTTTTGATAAGATTGCAGGCATTTGATATAGCCAGTAAGGATGAACTACAAGCTCCGTCGATGGTATAGCACCCACCTTTGAAATCAAAATAGTTGCATATTCGACCAGCAATAGTATTTGAAAGCCCTCCTGCCAAAGAATCTTCTTCCATTTCAGGAAATGGAGCCTTGAAATTTTGTTCTAAATCGAAGATAAACTGCTCAATTTTATCGTGTTCCCAGCCTTCTATTTTTAGCTGAGATGCAACATTTTTTGCAATATAAGGCCATCTAATTCGTAAAACATTAGCTCTTGAGAATTCTCCTGTGAGGGTATTTCCGATAATGACACCCGTTTTAGCTTTGTCCTGCGGACTTATATTTTCAAGTTTTGCATTTTTGAGGGCATCATTGGCAATGTCTAAGGCAAGCCAATGGGTTAAATCTGTAATTTTATAATTTGAACTTGAGATTTTAAATTTAGCTCTATCAAAAATATAATTTTTTAAGACAGCTACCTTGTTATGGTATATTTTATCTTTATGTTGTAAATTATCCGAAAAATATTCGGGCGAAAGCCTTTTTTCAGGCATTTGTCTAAATGCACGTCTTTTTGATAAAATATTTTCCCAAAGCTGAATATGGTTGTCTGCATCTGGATATTTGCATGATAACCCAACGACTGCGATCTCATTCATTTCTTTGTCCGTTTAAATGCTTATAAGTATTCGTTGAGAAATAGTTTATGTTCGTCGAAAGCTAAAAATTATTTATAACTATATAGTAATCAATAATTTATGGGCATTTTTGACTTAACGACTTATTAACTTAAAACTTAACGGCTACTTACTTTATCCAATTTTGTTTTTCTTATGTCCAGATAAGGTATTGCCAATGATTGAAAATCTAAATCTGGCAGACGATGCTTAATAATCCCCTCGACAACCAGCATTGAAATAATCGCCATGATGAACTCAGACGACGCATAAAGTCCATGTTTTCGCTGAATTTCAAATAGATTAAAAGCAAATTCAGTGACTCTAAAATCTCCTGCACTCAACTTAGAATATTCATTAATATGCTCAATAATATCCTTTTCAAAAGCTAAATAGTCAAAATCTGAGTGAACAACAGTTGCGGTTTCAACTAAAATCTTTGCACACTTTATACCTGTATTTAGTACAATTCCTACAAAAAAAGCTCGATACTGTAGAAGTTTATCAGGACTAAATTCTGAGATGAAGCCCGTATCTAAAATAATTAAGTTGCCCTGCGGCGACACACATAAATTGGCTGGATGCAAATCACAATGAATCGTCCCTTTTGTAAAGACCATTTTATATAACACGTGCAGGGCAAGTTCAGTCATTCTATAAAACTGAGCATCATCAATGCTTGGGTCATCGAATCTCTTTAATCCTTCAAAATATTCCATTACCAGAATTTTTTTTGAACTCAAGTGCTTATAAATCCTTGGTAATCGGATGGAATCTGTATCTACAAAAAGTGTTGTAAATATTTGATTTGCCTCGGCTTCAAGTTCAAAATCAGTTTGCTGTATTAATGATTTTCCAATTTGATTAAAAATCTCGGAAAGAGGTAATTTATTCAAAGCCTTAATTTTTTTTAAATATTTTGATAAAAGAATCAAGCTCGCCAAATCTCGTTTAATGATGGATTCAATATGAGGTCTTTGAATTTTAACTGCCACAATATCCCCATTTTCTAAAGTTGCTTTATGAACTTGGGCAACGCTTCCTGAAGCAATTGGTGTGTAGTTAAATTCTGCAAAATCAAGATTATTTTCTTTGAGTATTTCTTTAGTAATTACTTCCGAAAATGGGCGTACCTTGTCTTGTAGCTGTTTAAGTGGAATTAAATATTCCTCAGAAAATAAGTCATGACGAGTCCCTAAAATTTGTCCGATTTTTAGAAATGAAGGTCCTAAAGTCTCAAATAATTGGTTGATATATATGGGCATTTTTTTATCATAAGCTTCCTTAGACAATAACAGTTTATTTACCTTCAATACTAAAAGGTAATGAGAAACGTATGATAGGATTTGAAGAAACCTTAAAATTACTTTGAATTGCTCCATTTTTTTATTGCTCAATTAATTGTCTTACAAATATTTCTTTCACATTTTGTTTTTTTGCGATATTCTCATTCCATTGCATCTCAAAAGATTTTGCATATAATAAAACTCCACGACCAAGGCAAACAAGAAAGAGGGCAAAGAATTGTCCGAATACGATTTGATTTATAACTAAAATGCCATAAACAATACCAACCATTGCTCCAAACCATAGCTGATTTGATAGTTTTGCAGGGGTAGTGGCTGGGTCAGAAACCATATAATAGCTGAATAATAAAAACGCTACGCCAGTAAATGGGTTTAATAAGGGTTGAATTGGTATATCATAAATCAATCCCCTTATAATTGCTTGAAGGGCAAAACCGCCAAACCAAGCTAATATTAATGGCATTCTTTTGGTGAATTTTGTATTTAATAAGCTCCCAATTGAAATAAAAACAAGGGGTAATATCCAATCAACCATGCCACTGGTATTTTCTGTGAATTGATATGGGGGAGCAATACCTATCCAAGGAAATAAAATTAAAGTTATAGCAATACCTGTATTTGATGGATTCAGGAAATGAACAGACTTATTATTAACAGAAATTCTGAAAATAATTTTGGAAAGGATAGCTGCTGCTGATGCAAAAATTATCGGCATTAATCCACTGTTTGTAAAAAGTAGCATTGATACTGCCATTCCACTAATATGAGCGGGGAGTAAAAATAAAATAAATCTTTTGAAGCCCCCTAAATATCTGGGGCGGAAGTTATTTTGCTTCGATACAAAATATTCGAAAATTAATTCAATACTATATGTCGTTCCCAATGCCACAAGTGGGTGAGCCCACGAGGCTTCGATACCTAAATAAAAATGCCCAACCAAATTTAGTACCGTTATAGCTGCGGCAAAACGGATGAGAGCTCCAATTCTTAAATCTTTATTTTGCTTTTCCATTGTTTTATATAAGTTTTGTTAATTCCTTAGTAGGGCAAGTATATTTGATGCCAACCTGCATTGACAGCCATTCTTTTTTTATTAGTTGAACCGTCAGATTTTTTCCAGATTATTTCAATATCTACTTTTTGGGATTTGTCTAATCCAAAAAATAAATCTGATGAATTTTTCCCAGAATGCCCATTTCCTCCATCTACAACATCTAAAAGTACTTTTCCATCATCTTTCAATACTTTCACTAATGTACCTGTTGAAGGAATTGACTTAATATATTTTTTGGGATTAACAATCGTCTTCTCGGTTTCAATCAATGAGTTTTTGATGGTTTAACCTAAAAAATTAGCATTTCCAGTAAAATTATTTTTATAAATTACTGAAGGCTCCCATTGATTCGCTACCACAAAATCTATATCTCCGTCTTTATCAATATCACTTAAAGAGATTCCACGACTCACCTGTTTTTGGTCTATTTTTAATAAAGGAGCAATATCAAAGTATCTTCCTGAATTGGTTCTCGCAAAAAAAGGATTGTGTTTATGCCCAGATAAATCTATTCCTTCTTTCATAATGGGCCATACAGACGGTTTTGATAGCATTTCATCATTGCCAATAGCAAGTTCTTGGAGTTCAGCCCATTTATTGACTTTGCCTTTCACAAAACCAGTTGCTTGAACAAGTTCTAAAATACCATCATTGTTGAAATCTCCAAACTTGGCATCCCATGCCCATGAACTTCTGGAAAGTCCTAACTCTTCACTTTTATTCTTGAAAGTAAGATTGTCAGTTTTTTTATCACTTATGTTGATAAAAGCTAAATGGCTTTCTTCAAGAGCAAATTCATCAGCAATATTGCTAACAAAAATATCCATCTTCCCATCATTATTCATATCTCCAAAATCGACACCCATTCCTTTAAATGAATCTTTGCCTAATACTCCAGAACGAATATCAGTCAGTCCTCTTTCACCTTTTATTTGTTTAAATATTAACTTTTGGGGTTTAGATAAATTAAGAAAAAGTTTATCAGGTCCAAAGTCATTCGCAAAATATATCTCTGGTAAGAGGTCGTCATTTAAGTGAGTGGCTGCCACTGCTAAAGTCCAATCGTTAGGATTCTCAATTTCTTTATCCCAACCAATATATTCTTTGAATATTTGTTTTTTATCGTCCCATAAGAAAAAATGATCTTTGCCTCCATTCGCAGCTCTTGACATTGAATGTTGCATAACTTGATTTTTATCTTGAGCCTCCCCATCCAAAACTTTCCCTCCATCAGGAAAATAATTACAAATTAAAATATCCAAATGTCCATCTCCATCAAAATCGGCAGTAGTTGCGGAATTTGTAAACCATCTTTCATTATTCTGAATAAGTTCTTTTTCACTAAAAATTCCTTCATTTTGATAAAATATTATAGGTGTCCTCCCCCAATAATAAACCAGAATGTCTATTTGACCATTCTTATCAAAATCATTAGCAACAACTCCCATGGGGGCTGTGGTCTTTTTGTTAAATGGTAAGTGTTTTGGAGAAAGTACAAATGACTTTATCGTAGAAACTGTATTTTCTGCTGAAGAGACAAGCACTTCATCAAAACGAGGATCTACATGAATAATGTCGTTTGAGTAGCCATTATTGTCTAAATCTGTGATAGCAACCGATGCTCCTACGGATGAAATCCAAGCGGAAATCTTGTCGTATTGAGGGTGCACCACACGAATAGACTTAGGTTTTAAATCCTTTGGTTGATATAAAAAACTACTTTTAAACGCAAATTCTTTTTCAAAATTCACCTTTTCAGTAGCGGAATATTTTGGTAATTTGGTTAAACTAAACAACATAACCATGATACCAATAGCGGATAATTTTAAACCAAACTTTTCAAATAACTTTTTCATAATTACATGATTTTAAAATGTTCTCTCTTATTTCATTTTTCCAAAACATATATTTTTGTTCCGATATTAAATCGTTTGGTACTTTATTCTTAGCATTTTCACTGATAATATACAGTTCTTGAACACTTTGTCCGCAGATGACCGCTGCTGCCAAATGTGTGTTTTCAACAACGTTATGAGCTTTATAACGAGCCGATACTCCAAAGCAAATACCTTGTTGCAAATGATTTAAATCAGTACCTGAAAACTCTTTAATTAACTGATAATCTTCTACATTTCCACCGCCAGCATAACCCACAGCAAGGCCTACTCCAGCCCACAAATCAGGATGGAATTTTTGAGAAAACTTTCTAACTCTATTGTATATACGTACAACATCGGTTCCTTCGATAAACCATAAAGCTCGCCCGACTCCTTGATAAAATACTTGTATCGAAAACGGGTTTTTCAACTCTTTAGGGGGGCACATTTCAAGAACATATTTTTTAGTACGAAAATATGCTTGATGAAAGCCATAACCATCCACAATTAGCCACCTTAATAAATGATCAAATTTATTAAGGTGTTTTTCAATACTAATTGGCAGTCTTGCCATTGCCCACCCAACGCCCACATGATTAATGTAAACTTGCGAAGGAGAAATTCTGATAAACTCCTTAACTTGTTTAAAATTATTAAATGTAAAAAAATCCTCTAAAGTATATCCCATAGAAGCTCCTTCAAAAGAGAAACCTTTGTAAGTATCATCTAATTGTTCTAAATTATTTCTTAGCTCTTCGATATTTTTAGAATTAAAACTTGAATGATATCCATCCAAGAAAAATGTTCCCACCGTTTCCAGGTGCTTTACTATATTGGAATTTTTCTTATAAAATCCACGTACAGAAAATAAAACATTTTCGTAAGAAACACTCAGAAGTAATTTTAAAATATTCATATTTCCTATGTTATTTAATTGCTCTAATTTTATTTAACACATCCTCTTTTACATTCAAAATACCTGCTTCAACTATACGTGGAAGAAGATTATTTCTCCACGTTTCATTTCCATCAAAAACCTTCTTAAAGTAAGAAAGTGCTTTTTCCACTTTTCCCATATTGGCTAATTCGACCGCATACCAAAATAATATTTCACCATTTTCGGGGTAAAGGCTATAAGCTTTTAAATAATATTCATCTGCATTTTCAAAATTACCTTTCATCAAAGCATCATTGCCATAATTCATTGCATTGTAAGCAGAGTGAACTTTATAAAGTCTTTTTAATTCTTTCAGAGGATTTTCATGGTCATCTACTCTTAAATCCACTTTTCTGTCTATCCAAATTTTGCCCGTTGGTTTGTTTCTCACAATTAATAATGCAGCGGATTGACTCCCACGTATATCGCCACCAGCCAACTGGGCAGCCCCAAGCGAAGCTAGTAGTTTGTCAGCCAATGAGCCATTAAATGTTTCAAAAGTATTCGCCATACTCTCTGCAAGGGTGCTATCCATGCCCAGATTTACTTGCACAGAATAGTTTTTCCCTTTAATATGTCCCGCTGATTTCACGCAGGTTTTACCCGTATTAACGGCAACATTTCCTTTTCTATCTATTATCGCAACTTGCCTCATTTCCCTGCCTGGATCCATTTCCAATAATGAATCCAAAACCTGTTCAGGGTTAAGTCCAGCTTTCAATAACGC
>JANPIG010000697.1:0-3550 GCA_031424875.1 Cytophagales bacterium | reverse complement strand
TCTAAATCTGAGATTCTGTAAATCGGTAGTGGCCAGATAGATGGATGTTTCTGCCCCTTTTTGAACTGAAATCATGAAAGGGCGAGCCAAGGCAAAACCAATTTTCAAGAGTCCATTCATATCACTGCCAAAATTGGATTTTACTACGCCAGGGTGCAAAGAATAAGCCGTGATGGATGAATCTTTTTCGTATTTAGCTAAACCTTTGGTGAACAGTACATTGGCTAATTTGCCATCGCCATAAGCGGCAAAATCTGAAAGTCTGGTGTTCTTTTTCTGAAAAAGTCTGCTTACTTTTCCAAAAGCATGAGCCGCTGAAGAAACGTTAATTACCCTGCTTTCGGGTGATTTCCTAAGTAAGTTAATTAAATTCATAGTTAGCACAAAATGCCCTAAATGATTTGCTACGAAGGATTTTTCGTAACCATCAGCCGTGAAACTGATGCCAACAGGTGAATACCCTGCGTTGTTGATAAGTCTATCCAACACAGTGTATTTTGCTTTGATTGCCTCCGCTGCCTTTTTTACAGAAGCTAAATCAGTCAAATCTACTAAATAAAAATCTAACTGAGCATTGGGCGTATGTTTCAGAATTTCCGACTCCGTTTCATCCGCTTTTTGCTGACTCCTGACCAATAAAATCAATTGATATTGCTGTAGGGCCAAGGCTTTGGCAGTTGCCAAACCAATGCCCGAATTGGCTCCTGTTACGAGTACGGTTTGCATGGGTTTATGATTATTTCAGTTAATAAATTAGGTTCGATTATACTTAAAAATATAAAAGTTGTCGTTTAAAAAAATTATGGTTCATACACAAGTATTAGAGGTACAAACAAGAGTCATAGGCTCGAACGATTGTGTATAATCAATACCCTTTTGAAAGGCAACTTGTATGTTCAAAATTACAACAATTAGTAAGTTTAACAAAATCTCAAACATCGAAAACCCTCTACATCGGAAAACGACTCTTATCAATCCCAGGGATGATTTTTATGGCATTTTTGTAATAAATCTTCTTCAAAATTTCATCCGAAAGCCCGATACCGTACATGCGCCAAAAGGCATGGTATTTTTTATGATAAGGAAAATATTCATCCTCCGTTTCCAATACTCTAAAATAGGTTTCGTATTCGTCTGGCACGTAAGAATCTTTGCCAAACAAAATACGGTCTTGGCGTTTTTCAAAGAACTTCTTGGCGGCTCTCGGCTGACGACCCAACTCAGCAATAACCGCCCCAATCTCGGCGTACATATTCGGAAAAACGTCCATCAAGCTATCCAACTTCGCTAAATTATTAGGATACCACCCCATGTGAGCATTGATGAAAGTCGTCTTGGCGTGTCTCTTGAAAACGTTGTGTTGTTGCTCAATCAGTTGCTCCCACGAGTAATCGCCTTTGCTCACATCACGCTTACGACCTTGATGCGTTTTGAGTTCGAGCCAGCGTTCATTAAAAGTATTCATAGGTTGCCAAAAAGGAGCAGGGTCGGCGGTATGAATAATTACTGGAATGCCCAATTCGCCACATTTTGCCCAAATTGGATCAATACGAGGATCGTCTACCGGGATTAGTTTTCCACTTTCTCTTACGTTCAATCCCAAACTTTTATATATTTTCAAACCACTTGCTCCATGATTTTTTACATCATCCACTAATTTAGCCACGGCTTTTTCAGTCCAGCCCGCTTCGCCAATCGTAGAGAAATCTACATTAGTAAATACCACAAAACGATTAGGAAAGTTTTTTTTCGTGTTTTCTATTTGCCCGTAAAGAATAGAGTTGCTTTTCTCTTCGCTACTGCCAAATCCTCTACCGCTCAAATTGACCATAATACTCATATTCATTACATCCATTTCCTTGACCAATTGAGCAGCTTTTTCCTTCTGGTTTAAATCAAACTGATGATTATGAACATCAATAAAGGGGAATTTTGATCGTTTCAAGGAATGTTGCGGTACTACTAGCGTAGATTTGGGTTCGTATTCTTCAAAGGTAATTTTACCATTATTATCACCAATGGTAATGTTTTGAGCGAAAATTGTGGTTTGTGAAAACGTAAATGCGAGGGCATAAAAAGTAGTTTTTTTCATCATGTTGGGGTTCGTTTGTTTAATACCTTCTAAAAACGAAATCCTTTCAAAATCAGTATGATTAAGAAAGGATTTTGTCAATTTTAATAAATGACTGAACTACTTACAACACTTTCAATTCGTGGTTTTTTCTACGTGAAATATTAGCCTGATGACCACTCGTCATCATTATGATCTCTTGTTTTACGCAATATTCTTGTACTTGTTTTGGGTTAACCATAAATGTAAAATGAACTCTTAAAACGATGAGTTCGCAAGTATATAAGTACACTAAAATTAAAATTATATTTCTACAATTTCTATTCTACTCCAATGTGTTCTATGTTGGTATATAGTGTTCTATACTGTTCTATAAATCATTACAAATATAAAGAATTTAATTTTATAATTATTAACTTATATTGGTATAATTTGTAGATATGCTTTAGTTTATTCCTAAAATATTATTATTTCGCTGTTGGATTACCCAAATAGTACTTCTGAAATCTCTTCATTTTCGACCCCAAACATTTGCCTAGAAAATAACTTTTTGGAAGCATTCGATGAAAGGAAAATCATCAGAAGCAGTAAAATAGACAAACCTAATGTTAACGACTTTTTGAATGAAGTCTAAGGGCTTTGAGGGTATTCTAACATTGCCTTTTCAGAGGTAGGCAAAAAGCTAATCAAAAAATCTTTACTAAAAAAATGAGATTTAATCGAAAACCTTAAGTTTGAACCTTTGCAAGGAACATCGTTAAGAGATGGTTGTTTTAAAAATGAGACCATAAATTTACGATAAGTCAGAACGTTCAACGTTAAATGATAAGGATCTGGTTGAACTTATAGAATGGATTGAGGAACTCTTAATTATTAAAAAGGTATTAGTGCGTTATTAAGAGCCAATTTCTTTTAATTATTGAATACCCATCAAATAAAAAATACAATAAACCATGCCTAAATTGAATGCGGCATGACAAACTATTGCCCCTAAAATCGACCCAGCGTATTTTTTACAGTTGAAAAATAAAAGGCTTACTAAAAACATACTCACTACCCAAATAATAGCTGGAATCGTGTATAACTCCCATTTGTTGTTGATAAAGACTAAACCAAAATGTGAAACATGAGTCAATGCGAAGGCAGAACTATCTACGAAAGATGCGTTTTTCTCTGCTATTGATTTCTCGAAACTTGCATGAATAATTCCTCTAAAAAGTAACTCCTCGCCGATGGGGCTAAAAGTCATGCCTGTAAAGGCCATAATAACGAATAATATTTGTTTATCATCTTGATTTATTTCAAGCGGAATTTTATACGATTTGCCAATGTATTGATACCAATTTTCGTATGAATTTCCATAGAGAGTTTGCCCTAAAAAATAAAGAAATACACTTGCCGCCAGTCCAACGGCAAAAGCAATAAGTAGTGATTTGTATTTTTTAGGCTTCTTTATTCCAATTTTTTTTCGTCCGTATT
>JANPIG010000696.1:0-2321 GCA_031424875.1 Cytophagales bacterium | reverse complement strand
GCTCTAAACGCCCATAAGGGAGGAATTTGCTAAAAGTAGAATCACAAACCGAACACTCAACCACGTTTCCTGAAAGGAATAAACCGTAAGTTTTCGTAGCAAAATGACCTACCAATTGAATATATTTTCTTGGAATATTGCGGAGCGTCCAGCTTATAACATGTTTAATCATAAATATCGTTATTAGTAATTAGTTTTAGTGATTAGTTTGTCAATTAATTTTCTTACAAAGGTAACTATGTAGTTGCAAAGGAACAAAGGCACAAAGGAGCAAAGTTTAAAATCAAAGAAGGTTAGATTTATAACCTTTCAATGCTTTACCACTTTGTTCCTTTGTGCCTATGCTCCTTTGTGCCTCAAAAACTACAATTCTCTAATCCATACATTTTTAAAACTCACTGCATTTCCATGGTCTTGCAAATGTATTGGTCCTTTACCATGAACAGGATTAGTAGGTTGTCCGATATAATTAGTAACTCCTTGAATTTTGGTATGATTCTGTACCACAACTCCATTATGTATTACGGTAATGTACGCAGGGGTTTCAATGCCTCCATTTATAGTAAATTTTGGAGCAGTATATATAATGTCATAAACATTCCAATCGCCTGGTTTTGAAGTAATATTTACTAAAGGAGGACTTTGCTTATAGATTGAACCTGCTTGACCGTTTCTATAAGTTCGGTTTTGATATGAATTCAAAACTTGTACTTCATAAATCCCATTAAAGAAAACACCACTATTTCCTCTGCCTTGTCCTTTTTTATCAGCAGGCTCTTCAGGCGAACGCCACTCAATATGTAACTGACAATCACCATAATGTTTTTTGGTAGAAATTCCCCCTGTTCCACCCACAACTGTCATTATCCCCCCTTCAACTTTCCATTTTGCGGCACTACCATCTCTTGAACTTTCCCATTGGTCCAGATTTTTTCCATCAAATAAAACGGTAGCATCCGAAGGAACTGCTCCTGGTGTAATTACCTTTATCTCGGGGTCCATGTATTCGGTTACTTCTGGTTTATCAGGGTTTTTTTGGTTAAATCGTGTGTCCTGACCGTTAGCATACAGCCCAGATAAAATTACAAATACTGTAAAAATTAATTTTTTGTTGATTTTCATGGATACTTTTCGTTAGTTTATGGTGATTTTGAAATATAAAATTATGTTTAAGATAATAAATCGTCAAATAAACCCGATAAAATTATTTTTATTGTGCTTATTAATTAAATCAACAAGTAGTTCATACGCTCAAAATAACCAATATAGTTATTTGGATTTGAATACTATTTTAAAAGATAAAAAAATTCAATCGGCTAAAAGCCAGCTACTTACAGGCTGGACAATGCGAGCCAATGGGAGTAACTTTTATATTGAAAGGCAAAATGAGGTTTTTATACCTCAATCTGCCCTAAAAAGTATGGAGTCAAATGCCAAAGTTGTTTCTAAAATAGTAAATGGCAAAAAGGTATTGATGATGAAAACGAAGGCTTACTTTTTAATGACTATCGAAAAGAGGATGCCCAATGATAAAGTTGAATTATTCAAAACTACTGCTAAAGCCATTTATCAAACTGACTATTATACTGTATTTTTGTGGCAAGAACACGGATTTACGTATTCAAATAAAACAATTCCAAGCAACCTTAATGAAGAATTCCATCAAATTGAAAAATTATTGGGAAGTCTTTGGAAATAAAATCAACAATCACTTTTAAAATATAACCAATATGAAACCCGATATTCCTAAAAAAGCCCCTGGACAGAGATTAGTAAAAAGAATGCCATTGCGAACAAAATGGATTCTTTGTGCCAGTGCAGGATTATTACTTTTTGGCTTTGGAATTTCCGTAGTCGGCAATGCCTCTGCCCTAAAAGCAGATCCAAGTGTGACCTTTGCTCGATGGTTTATTTGGGGACTTTATGGACTAATTTTAACTAATTTAGGTTTAGTATGTTTTGGACAAGCCATTCGTTTTAGAGTGCTGATGGACATTAATAAAAAGTTTAATCAACATGAAAAAGACCACAATAAATTAGCCAAAAAAGTTAATCATTTAGGAGATATTCTTCGTAATAAAGAGGACAAAAAAGGCAAATAAAACGTATTGATAATCAATATTTGTTATTCATTATTCAATCATTACCTTACGATAAAATTTCTGTTGACCTGAGTGTAGTATTAAAAAATAAAGACCTTTTTGAAAACTTAAAATATTTATTTTTAAAGAATTTTGTTTATTAAAATCTTGGGCAAAAATCGTTTTACCTAATAAATCTGAAAAGATTAATTCTCCAGAAGTTGGTTTAGAAAAAACAAT
>JANPIG010000695.1:0-1108 GCA_031424875.1 Cytophagales bacterium | reverse complement strand
TGAAATTTTAGTATTCAAAGTTGTCTCAATGCCTCTTGGTTTATAAAATGCAAGGTAAATTAATTGCTTTCCTTCTTGTAAAACTTTATGGCCAAAAACAATTCTGTCTTCTTTGTTTATCTCAATATTTTCAACAATTTGAGTATCATTAACTGAAACGTTTCCCTCTAAAATCAATGATATGGCACTTTTGTTAGAAATATTAAGTCGTTTTACTAAGAAATACTGAAGTCGTTTTCGGAAAGTCATTTAATTAATTTTCATTATAATTTACGATGATAATACTTTACACTGTAAGTAGCCAAATAAGCGGTAGTCATTGTTACAAATCAATTATCTATCAAAAAGGTGAAACAATCGAACTATTAACCTTGATTGTCGAGTAAGTAATAATTTGCTAAGTTTTTTTTGCAATTTGCTCTTATTATTCACAATCCCAATTTTAAATATAATGCAAAAAATATTATTATTATTACAAAGCTACAGGAAAAATGCTTCCACTTTCTCTTGGCTTAATTTCTTATTGTTAAGTATTATTTTCACAAATTTAGGTTTTGAAAATTTTGCCCAAAATGCTCCTGAAGAGAATCGATTCTCTAAAATAATTTTAGGAGATAAATTGGATGAACCCATGGAAATGACTTTGCTGAAAGACGGACGAGTTTTGTTCATAGAACGCAAAGGAGCTTTAAAACAATACGACCCCAATACGGGAGAAATCACGACTGTTGCTAAAATTCCTGTAAACACAAAATATACCAATGCCAAAGGTGTAAAACGTGAAGCGGAAGAAGGTCTGATGGGTTTAGTACATGATCCCAATTTTGAGCAAAACCATTGGATTTATATGTATTATGCCGACACTGCAAAGACCCAACACGTATTGGCTCGTTGGGAATTAAAAGGAAATGAATTGATTGAAAATTCTAAAAAAGTAATTTTGGAAGTCCCCACTCAGCGTGAAGAATGTTGCCATACGGGCGGAGGAATGGTTTTTGATAAATCTGGCAATCTTTATCTCACCGTGGGAAACAATACCTCAAACAGTGGTTCAGACGGTTATGCAAACCTTGACGAACGCAAAGGCTGGGAATATTGGGACGACCAA
>JANPIG010000694.1:0-2770 GCA_031424875.1 Cytophagales bacterium | reverse complement strand
AAAAAATAGATTTATCATTAACCAACCACAAATGGAACGTTTCACAGGACTTATTGGAATAGTATTGATTTTGGGCATCGCCTATTTAATGTCGAATAATCGTAAAGCCATCAACTTCCGAACCGTCGGGATGGGTTTGGCTTTGCAGGCGGGTTTGGCAGTTTTTATCTTAAAAACGCCTGTCGGAACGGCAACTTTCCAAACCTTGGGCAATTGGGTTACTCGGGTAATTAGTTTTAGTAGCGAAGGAGCAAAATTCGTTTTTGGTCCATTGGCTGATGTTCCCTTGCTTGAAACCGTATTTCGTGGTGGTGGTTTCATCTTCTTTTTCAACATCATCCCAACCATTATTTTCGTAGCGGTTTTAGTGAATATTTTCTACCATTTGGGGGTTATTCAGCTGGTTATCAAATGGTTAGCCAAGGGAATGAAAGCTCTCATGGGTGTAAGTGGTTCGGAAGCACTTTCTAATATTTCCAGTGCTTTTGTGGGGCAAGTAGAAGCCCAAATCATGATAAAGCCTTATTTGAAAGGGATGACACTTTCGGAACTAACTGCTTCAATGGCAGGAAGTTACGCCTGTATTGCGGGGGGAGTAATGGCAACTTACATTCAGTTTGGCGTGCCAGCATCGTACCTCATTGCAGCAAGTATCATGGCTGCCCCAGGAGCATTAGCAATCTCCAAAATCATGTATCCCGAAACTGAAGAATCCGAAACAAAGGGGGTGGTAACCTTGAAAGTAAAAAAGGAACATTCCAACCTCATTGATGCCATTTCGGCAGGGTGTTCTGATGGTTTGAAAGTAGGTTTGAACGTATTGGCAATGCTTATCGGTTTCTTGGCTCTGATTGCACTTATTAACTTCATTTTCAGCAAAGTAGGAGGCGTTTTAAACTACCCAGAATTTAGTTTAGATACGCTTTTGGGTTATCTTTTTGCAGGTTTTGCCTGGTGTATGGGTGTACCCAAAGAGGAGATTGTACAGGCAGGTTCATTAATGGGAACAAAATTAGCCGCTAACGAATTTGTGGCATATCTCAAACTTTCACCCATGATTAAAGCAGGTGCATTGACACCTAAAACCATAGCCATCGTCAGTTTTGCCCTCTGCGGATTTGCCAATTTTGGTTCACTCGGCATTCAAATCGGCGGTATTTCTGCCCTTGAACCAAGCCGTAGAGCTGACCTTACCAAAGTAGCAGTTCGTGCTTTGATTGCGGGGACATTGGCGAGTTATATGTCGGCTACTTTGGCAGGGATATTGTTTTAAGGAAATTGGATAATTTAATATTAAATATCTAAACCCCTCATTAATTCCACAAAAAAAATGCCAACCATGTAGGTTGGCATTTTTTTGTTATTGCTCCTTGGAAAATAACATTATAAATTAGAACGCACTAATATTAAAAAGTAAAAGTCTCTCTATCATTCTAAAAAATCTAACATTTTGTTATTATCAATTTAGTAGATTGTTTCAGAATGACAGGGAGGTTTTTTGAAAAAAATCAAGTATCTGTCTTTTAAAATTAGAATAATCACTAAACTCTTACCTCCACCCTATCAGTTTTTGCCTTCGTAGCATTTCGAATCGCTACTTGTTGAGCTAATTTTTCGGCAGCATTTCTGAAAATATCAGCTACTTTTCCTTCCGTCATTACGGCTGGTTTACCTTCGTCTCCTGCTTCACGAATGCCTTGTACGATGGGGATTTCGCCTAATAATTCCGTTTCGTATTTTATGGCCAAATTTTTTCCACCATCTTTTCCAAATATAAAATACTGATTATCAGGTAATTCGGCGGGTGTGAAATACGCCATGTTTTCAATAACGCCCAAAACAGGTACATTGATTTGTGGCTGACGGAAGAACATTAATCCCTTCGTAGCATCGGCAAGAGCCACTTTTTGGGGAGTCGTTACGATGACCGCTCCCGTAACAGGTACAAGTTGCACGAGCGACAAATGTGTATCAGATGTACCTGGCGGAAGGTCAATCAGAAGGTAGTCTAATTCACCCCAAAAAGTATCGGTAAAAAACTGGCGTAATGCCTGTGTAACCATGGGTCCTCGCCACGGCACAGGGTTGTCTTGGGGAGCCAAAAATCCCATCGAAATCATCTTTATTCCGTACTGCATGATGGGCTGAATCATGTTTTTGCCATCAATTTGCTCTACCATCGGTTGCATATCCTCCGCCCCAAACATCACAGGAATGGAAGGTCCCGAAATATCGGCATCAATGATTCCCACCTTCGCCCCCGACATTTTCAAAGCCATTGCCAAATTGGCAGTAACCGTTGATTTCCCAACGCCACCTTTGCCCGAAGCAATCGCAATGATATTTTTCACATCTGGCAAAAGCGTTCCACCCATGCGTGAAGACGTAACGTCAGAGGTCATATTCACGATAACATTCACGTCCGCATCCACGTGAGTATGAATGGCATCCGTACATTCCTTGCGTATTCTTTCCTTCAATGGACAAGCTGGCGTGGTCAAAATTACGGTAAAACGTACTTCCCCAACGCCCATTTCAATGTCCTTAATCATGTTGAGGGTTATCAAATCCTGTTTCAAATCAGGTTCTTGCACCGTTGATAACGCTCGAATAATATCTTCTCTTTTTATTTTTAATTCACCCATTTTTTTAAAATTCTGAGTTCTGAGTTCTGAGTTCTAAGTTCTTGGCTACCAAACCCAAAACCCAGAACTAAGAACCCAGAACTAAATTGAAGGGCAAAGATACGGCTGAAATTTGTTTGGTGGGT
>JANPIG010000693.1:0-4036 GCA_031424875.1 Cytophagales bacterium | reverse complement strand
TACTTTTTTCAATTGTTGAAGTATAACTAATTTCATCAGTAAAGGGTTGTTTCTTTTTACTTGATTCAATGGCTTTTTCGATTGATTCAATCAATTTTTCATTGGTTGATTTTGGTTTTTGGGCAAGATAAATAGAATACTTGTTTCCAGATTTGAGTCGAGGTTCTAAAAGATGTTTGATAACATCAAAATAAAACTCAGAGGCATTGTTATTGTGTTTTTTACGAAAAATATTCAAGTCCTTACGAGCAATGACCACATGAAAAGTAATGTCTTGACGGTTTCTGAGGAACTTAAAAAACTCAGCACGTACTTCTGGATGGTCGTTTTTGGCATGAAGAAACCAATTAGGTTCACTAACAGAAGGAATGGTCTTGAAAAGTGTATCACCAAGAATTTGATTGCTAAATTCACTGACGGCTTTATAAAGAGCTTTGCGATTAGAGGTTTCAATCATACCCAAAATGAGCAATGGTTGATACCCTTTTGTACCGACCAAAAGGCTTTTGCCTTTCCCAAAAAACTCTGGGTCACCACATTCATCGATAAAAAGACAGGTTTGGGGCATTGGGGGATTTGGGTTGTGATTTATCGTTTAATAAAAAAGCTAAATTGGGTACGATTATTTTTTAATAAAACTTCTCTTTTTCAATTCCTATTTGTTAGCTTTGACTTGCAATTTAATAAAACTTCTCTTGGTTTCAAAAAAATCCATACTTAAACATGAATAATATCATAAATGCATACAAAAACCTACTGAAACAAGATTTTGAACCATACGATTACCAAATAAAAGTAGCAGAAGTGCTTTTGTCAGGTAAAAACGTAATTCTATCTGTACCAACAGGTGCTGGTAAAACTTGGGCTTCAATAATTCCTTTTTTGTATGCAAGAGAATTTGGACTTGATTCATTTCCAAAGAAAATGATTTATAGCCTCCCTTTACGAACGTTAGCGAATTCAATTTATGAAGATGTTTCAAAAATTTGTAATGCTTCTATTCAAACAGGAGAGTATTCTGAGGATAAATATTTTGAAAAAGACATTATATTTTCAACTATTGACCAGACTTTAAGTAATTTCCTTTGTTTCCCTTTACCAATTTCGCACCGTCAGGCTAATATAAATGCAGGTGCTTTGATTGGTAGCTATTTAGTGTTTGATGAATTCCATTTATTGGATGAAAACCTGTCAATGGCAACGGCAATTGGCACACTTAGAATGCTTGGTAATCTTTGTAGATGCTGTATAATGACTGCCACTTTGAGTGAAGATTTTATGAAAGATTTGAAAGGAAGCCTTTCAAATTATGAAATTATTACACTTGATGATTTTGAAGAAGACAGGGATAAAATAAAGTCACTGCTACCAACTAAAAATAAAAAGAGGTTAACGGTTTATGATTATTCACTAAATCATGAAAATATCATAAATCACCACATTGATAAGACAATTGTAATTTGTAACAGAGTTGAGAATGCTCAAAAGATATACTTTGACTTAATTGAAGAACAGAAAAATACAAATAATCAAATTTTTAAAAATGCTGAAATTATTTGTTTACACTCTCGATTCTTTGATAAAGACCGAAAAGAAAAAGAAGGTAAATTAAAAACATTATTTGGGAAAGATTCTCTAAAAAGCAATGCAATATTAATAGCTACCCAAGTAATAGAGGCAGGAATGGATATTTCGTGTTCTGTAATGCACACGGAAATCTCTCCCATTAGTTCATTTTTACAACGAGCGGGGCGTAATGCGAGATTTGCAGAAGAAATAGGGCAAATTTTTGTCTACTCATTGCATAGCGTAGAAGAAAAAGAATTACTTGATTTAGAGCCAGAAAAGAAAGAAGATAAAGATGAAATTAGGAAATTAAAAAGTAAGTACCTTCCATACGAACAGGTTGAAACTGAAAAAACTTTTGCTGAGTTAAAGCAAGTTTCAACACTTGATGGAGATATTCCTAAAAAACTTATAGAGGCAGTTTTAGGAGAAACAGAAAAAAATATCATCAAAAAAATGGAATCAAGTTTCTTTAATCAAAATCTAATAAAAGAAAGTTGGAAGGATTGTCAGAAAAATAATTATCGCTCTACGATACGAGACATTCAGAGTGTTGAAGTCGTTTTGATAAATGAGAGTCAAAAAGATGAAATTGCTCAATTTCCGTTCCGTTATCAGTCAGTTGGGATGTATAAATGGAGTTTGGTAGGGTGGTTAAATAAGATTGCGAAAAGCTCAACCTATGATGATGAAACACTTGTATGGGAATTGAAAGAGGATGATGATATTTTCTTAGAAAATGATGAGGATAAAAAAATAGTATTGAGTGAAATAAAATCAAATGACTTCAAAAATATCCCCTCAAAAGTTTTCGTTAATGCTAATTTTTTTGGGTATCATAATGATTTTGGATTTAATTGGCAATACGAAAGCACGTTTAATAACATATCCCCCAAAAGTGAATTCAAGGAAAAAATAAATGATTTTAAACCGCTTGAAAAAGACTCTTTTTATCAGCACAATATGGGTTTAATTAATGCTTTTGAACAAGAATTTTTAGGAACAAGTGAAAATAGAAATGACAAATTAGACTTTATCTTTAAAGAATTAGCTGTTTATATTGAAGAACCTGAACTCACAAAAGAGGATTTTCTGAAATTAATTAAATGGATGATTATACTACATGATTATGGAAAGTTGAATGAAAATTGGCAAAATCCAATGCAAAAATATCAATCTCTGAAAGACCCAAATTGGATTAAAGAAGTTTTAGGGCATACTGATTTCAATTCCAAAGATGACAATGATATTGAATTAAGTCAAAAATCGGGACTTAATAAAAGACCACCACACGCAGGAGTGGGAGCTTATATTTTCCAAGAAATTATCGAAGAATTTTATGAAAATGAATATTTAAAAAGTAGTATTTCAATGGCAATAGCAAAACATCATAGCCCAGAATTATTACGAAATGTATATCCAACTTTTAAAATATCTGAGACCAATTACTTGACAATGCAAAAGCTATTAGACAAGTTTGGATTAGATGTTACCTTAGAGAAAAATGATTTACAAGGACGATTAGACGGATTTCAAGGTGATAAAGGAGGCTACAAAGAAAATGTTTTGTATCTGTTTTTTGTAAGAATTTTGAGACTTTGTGACCAAAAAGCAACAGAAAATTTGAGTAAATACTATAAAGAAAACTGAAATGTATCAAGATTTTTGCATAAAAAAACAATCGGGTACTTACTCCGAAACCTTAGAGGCTTTTGGAGTAGCCAATTTAATCTCAAATATTTTTTCAAATAGAAATATTGATGTTAAAATAACAATCGAAGATAAAGGAACACATTATTTGGTCAAGCCAAGTAAGGCAATAACCAATGAAATTTTAGAGAATCTGAGCTATTTCTTAGTGATTAAATTTATTAAAAAGGAGTTTAATCAAATCATTCCAGAAGGCATTTCTACAAATGGATATTTTGATTATCCGAAGAATAAAGCTATTCAAGACGAGTTTAAAGAAAGATATAAACAGATAGAGAAACTTAAAACTGATGAAGCTAAAAAACAAGCTAAAAAAGCATTAAATGAAGAGAAACTTTCGGAGTTCGGTAAAAAAATAGATGCTGAATTTGATGTTTACAGAGAAATAATTAAGAATCCTTACGCCTCTTTCAGTAAATTATTTGAAAATCTACATGGAAATCAGGATAACTTTCAAGTTTTGATAAAAGAAATTTTGAATCATTATACAGAGCAAAATTCACCTAAAAGAACTTTTAAATTAACAGATGAAAAGCCAACCTCTCAACAGTTATATAATCCAAATCAAGGAAAAGGATTAAATAGGGGAAAAGCTAATAATTCTACAACGGGAAATCTTGATTCAAATTGGATTTCCGAAACAATGAAAACATCGGGAGCTTTATCTTTTATGGTTTGTCAATATGTAAAAGTTGGTTCTTCTTACGACTTAAAAATATATATTCCTGAATTCCATGACATCTCCTTGCCTGAAGCTGAA
>JANPIG010000692.1:0-1118 GCA_031424875.1 Cytophagales bacterium | reverse complement strand
AATAGAAATTTACTTGATTACACCCTTAACTTATTCAAAATAAAAGCATTTGGATATAATAAATTTCAAAAACAATAAAAACTTACAAGAAAAAACAAACTAAAAAAATGGGAGGAGATTGGAAAGAAATGTTTTTGGGTGTCGAAACCAACAATTTTGATTTGGTGCGATATCATCTCTCAAATAAGATAGATTTGAATTATCAGCACCCCGAATTTCTGACGAGTGCATTAATAGAGAGCATTAATCGAAATCATTTAGAAATGATGGTTTACTTATTAGAAAATGGTGCATTGCCAGACTTGAAAGAAGTATTTTCAAATAAAAGCCCCATGACAATAGCCAAAGAACTCAAAAACAAAGAAGCAGTAAATATTCTAAATAAATACCTAAACACGACTGAAATCCTTGAAGAAGAGCATAAATTATCTTTACTGAAAAGGGTTTATGAAAAATGGTTTAAAAAAATACGAAAGTGATTTTGATTTAAAACACCTTCTAAATTTAACAATTGATGTTTGCAAACGAAAGAATAGCTTGAACATGAAAAAGCCTTTTAGAGGCAATGAAAAAATAAGCAATGAAAATATTATACAAATTAATCATCCCCTTTTTTTTAGTTTTCTCAAATAATATTTCTGCTCAAAAATCAATTTCAGATACAATTCCTGCGAATGGGGGAAACAAAACCACAAAATTAGAGTCAGCCAACAAATTGCTTTTAGCCGCATCTCTACACGGCAATGTTCAAGACATTAAAAAAGCTATTCTACATGGTGCGGACGTAAATTGTAGGGATACAAGCGGGAATACCCCGCTTAATATGGTGGCAAAATTGAGTTACTTTAATCTTGTAAAATATTTTGTAGAGAAAGGTGCGGAAGTGAATACTGCCAATAATGAGAAAATTACACCTCTCCATTATGGTGTTGAGTATAACAATGTAAAAATTGTAAAATTACTTTTAGAAAAAGGAGCAGATATTAATGCCAGAGACAGTATTTATGAAACGCCGCTTCATTGGGCGGGTTGGACTGGCAACATAGAAGCCGCACGCTTGCTTTTGAAAAATGGAGCGAACCCATACTCTGAAAATAATTCTGGAGTAACACCTATTT
>JANPIG010000691.1:0-2814 GCA_031424875.1 Cytophagales bacterium | reverse complement strand
GAAATTTTGAAAGGCGATTTAGCGGGTGGCGATGTAATCTTAGCGGATTATTCAGGCGAAGGTGATGAATTGACACTTTCAAGGGTTTTGGCCACTGCGGTGGCGGAAGAATAGATTTTCGATGCTCGATGTTCGTTTTTCGATGTTTGGAAAAAGTAAAAAGCCTTCAAAATTCGTTTTGGAGGCTTTTTGTATCTTGTCATCCCGGCGAAGGAGTGAACTGATTTATGAAACCATTATTTTTGCTTATATTACTTTACCACAAAATCAGTTCCCTCCTTCGTCGGGATGACAGATAAAAATGAACAAAATCCAAATCAACAACTATCCATACATATCATATCAACCAGAAATCTTAGATTCTGAAACGGTTTTATCAAATGCTAAATCGTATTATGAGAAAATGGATAGCAGAAGAAGTGTTCGAGAATTTTCGGATATGCCTGTGAGTTATGAGGTTATTGAACAAATTATTCTCACTGCATCCTCCGCACCCTCGGGAGCACATAAACAACCTTGGACTTTTGTGGCTGTACAAAATCCTTTAATAAAATCAGAAATAAGAAAGGCGGCTGAGAAGGAAGAATATGAAAGTTATCAAAACCGCATGACGGATGAATGGCTGGAAGATTTAAAACCTTTGGGGACAGATTGGCAGAAACCTTTCTTGGAAACTGCTCCATGGTTGATTATCATGTTTGCCCAAACCACTTCTCTCCATAAAAAGAAACATTATTACGTCCAAGAGTCTTGTGGCATTGCCGCTGGATTTCTCATTTCAGCTATTCATCATGCAGGACTCGTTACGCTTACGCATACGCCAAGTCCGATGAATTTTTTGAAGAAAATATTAAATCGACCAGATAATGAAAGGTCTTTTCTGTTATTGCCAGTTGGTTATCCAGCATCAGATTGCTATGTGCCTGATATTCAACGCAAAACGTTGAGTGAAGTATCTGTATTTATCTAAACCAAAATTGCATTATACTTATATTCTACTTTAAATAATGCTAATTTTTCTGTAACAATTACATACTGCAAAACTCTTTCCGTACCTTTGTACCATGTTATCAATCAATAATTTATCATTTTATTTTGGTTCTCGTCCGATGTATGACGGGGCGAATTTACATATTAAACCCAAAGACAAAATCGGTCTAATTGGGGCAAATGGCACAGGGAAATCTACGCTTTTACGCATTATCAACGGCGAATACCAACCCGATGGTGGCAGTATCTCGAAGTCGGGTGATTGTACCATTGGATTCTTGAATCAAGATCTTCTTTCTTATCAATCAGAAGATTCTATTTTGTCGGTTGCAATGCAGGCTTTTGAACGCCAAAACTTCCTTCAAGCTGAAATAGATAAGGTTTTGCATAAAATGGAAACCAATTATGAAGATTCTGATGTAGATAAATTGGCTCGTTTTCAAGATGAATTTGATACTTTGGGCGGTTATACTATGCAGTCGGAAGCAGAAGCAATTTTGGAGGGTTTAGGTTTTACGACAACAGAATTACAACAACCGCTTCATACTTTTTCGGGGGGGTGGCGTATGCGTGTAATGTTAGCCAAATTGCTTTTGCAAAAGCCTTCATTGTTAATGCTTGATGAACCTACCAACCACTTAGATTTACCTTCTATTGAATGGGTTGAAAAATACATTAATACTTACGAAGGAGCAATTATTGTGGTATCTCACGATAGATTCTTTTTAGACAACACCGTTACGACTATTGTGGAGGTAACTGGCTCAAAATTAATATCTTATGCTGGGAATTACGAGTTTTATGTAGAAGAAAAAGCCCTTAGAAATGAGATTCAGAAGGGTGCTTATGAAAATCAGCAACAAGCCATAAAGCAAACCGAAAAGTTCATAACTCGTTTTAAAGCTAAGGCAACCAAAGCTCGTCAAGTACAGTCACGGGTGAAGGCTTTGGCACGATTAGATATTATTGATGATGTGATTGATGAAAATGCAAAAGTGAATTTCAAGTTCAATTTTGGTACGCAACCTGGTCGTTTTATTATGACCTTAAACCACGTTACCAAAGCCTATGGCCCCAAGAAAATCTTGACCAATACCGCTGGCATGATTGAAAGAGGTGATAAAATTGCCTTGATTGGAGCTAATGGAAAGGGAAAATCAACTTTATTAAGAATCATTGACGGGTCAGAGCCCATCACAGGCGAGCGAACTATTGGACATAATGTAATTGACTCTTTTTACGCCCAACATCAATTAGAAAGTTTGGATGTAAACAATACTTTGCTCGAAGAATTAAAAATGACTGGTACGGGTAAATTGGAAACGGAATTACGTAGTATTTTGGGCTGTTTTCTTTTTTCTGGCGATGATGCGTTTAAGAAAATTAAAGTGCTTTCGGGAGGAGAAAAATCAAGGGTTGCTTTGGCAAAAGTATTGATTTCAGAAGCCAATTTCTTGTTGCTGGATGAACCCACCAACCACTTGGATATGATGTCGGTGAATATCCTGATTCAAGCTTTACAACAGTATGAAGGCACTTTTGTAGTAGTTTCGCACGATAGATTTTTTGTTTCGGAAATTGCCAATAAGATATGGTATATTGAAGATGAAGAAATAAAAGTTTACCCAGGCTCGTATGATGAATATGAAACTTGGCAAGAACAACGAGCCTTAAACAATGAAGTAAAACCAGATAAATCTCCTAAGAAAACAACTGAGAAAATTGTAGAGAAAAAACCAGTTATTGATGATTTTGCGAAAAAAGAAGCTCAAAAAAATCATAAAAAATTGAATCAAAAATTAGTAGAAACTGAAGAGATAATTG
>JANPIG010000690.1:0-1303 GCA_031424875.1 Cytophagales bacterium | reverse complement strand
GGTATTTTATTCTTCAATCATTTTCCCAGATTTCTTTATACTTTTCGTTACCAAACTTCCATTTATTTATTTTCGGGGGCATTATTAACGTCAGCGGTAGGCACATATGTAATTTATAATCAGGACATTAGAAAAGATTTTACACAAAAACAGCAATTTGGCAAGAAATTTTTATCAGAGAATGATGAAATTGGAGAATTCAAATTGAGTAAAGCGAATGTAGATATTGCCAAAGATTCGATGATAAAAGTATTAATAAAATCAGCTCTTTTACCTCGTGAACAAGTGCAAAACCATATTCGTCAAAATCTTTTAGATAGTCACTTCGATTATTACGATACACAAGTTTCCGCCTTCGATGTGAGAGGAAAATCATTGGATAACGTATCGGATGCACAAAGTTTTCAGGCTTTTGAGCAACAGTACAAAGTGGAGAAATATAAGACGGGGTATGCCAATATTTTCTTCGTAAATGACGCTACAAATGCCTATCAAAAACAATACATAGATTTTATTACTTTAATTGGTAATGATAATAAGGCGATAGGCTACGTAATTTTAGACCTTCGCAAACGCAGTGATGCTACCCGTGATGTTGCCCTCAAGGAGGTAGCAACCACAGGCGAAGGACAATTAGATGCAGGTAATTATAGCTATGCTGTTTATGAAAATGGTAAGATTATAAAAATAGGTGGAAAGAGTTATAATTACGAACGAAAAATGCCTTTAAGCTTAGTAGAGGGCGTTCAGATTTCGCAAGAAGGCATTATTGATAACGGTTTTAATCACGTGGCTACTGTCAATAAAAACGGGCGAAAAATTGTGGTTTCTTCTGAAAAAATCAGCCTTGCCACTATCTATTCACACTTTTCATTTTTGTTTTTGATTTTAGTAATCACTATTATCGTTATCATTTTGATTTATGCCATTCGTTTTGGATTTTCTAAATTGAATGTAAATTTTGCTACTAAAATTCAGATTTATTTGAATGGAGCATTTTTGTTACCGCTTATATTGGTGGTTGGTATCACCTTAAGTATTATTGGAGCCAAACTTTCGGAAAGTCAAGAGCAATCGTATATCAGTCAGACCGAAAATGCGAGTTTCAGCCTCATGCCTGCAGTTGACCGATACATTCAGGGCAAAATGAGTAAACAATTTTTGACCGATACGCTAAAAAGTATTTCGATAAATGCCAAAAATTATGTTAGTATTTTTGATGTAAATGGCCATTTGATTACAGCAAATAAACTGTTGGGCTATGAGACGGGAGCTATCTCAACTTATATAAATCCCGAAGCTT
>JANPIG010000689.1:0-5219 GCA_031424875.1 Cytophagales bacterium | reverse complement strand
GCTTACCTGTTGACTCCCACCTACTATAACCATAAGCGGCCCAACGATAAAAATTCTGTTGTTCTGAAGGGTCTTTTGTGCTGGCATAAATTTGATAATAATCGGGAGTGTTCAGATTGGGGATGTCTTTAAATTCATACTTCAAACTGGCAATATCTGGAACAGGGAGCATTTTTTGAAATTTTGTGGAATAAACGTCTCCGTTAGGAAGAGTTACAACCAAACGATAGCTTTTCCCTACTGAACCCACAAAGCTTTCATCATTAGTTACAAATGTCCCCAATTCAAGCATGTCTTGCTGCAAAAGTGTTGATTTCCCTAAATTGTCTTGGATAATTACTTTCGCTCCATTTAGTGCTAAACTCGCAGGAGTGGCGCTTGATCTATCGTAAATACCCGTATAAGTTAGTTTTACTTTATAATTAGTTTTTTCGTTAGAAACCAGCCCATCAACAACCAATTTGGGTTTTTCCACCCGCAAAGGCAGATTCACTTCTTCAATACAAGAAACAAGAAGCAAAGGAAGGAGTAAGAGTAACCCCAAAAGTAAAATATATCTTTTATTTTGTCTCATATCAAAAATTAATATTACAGGTTAGAGAAGGAATTATACTACCAAAAACGGATAATTGGAAAGGACGAGTTACTCTATTATAACTGGTAAAATAAACAGAATAAGGGTTTTGTCTTCCATAAACATTATATAGGGATAATACCCATAGGCTATATTTCTTTTGGTCTTTATCTTTTCGGGTATCAAGCGATAAAGAAAAATCTAAGCGGTGGAAATCTGGAATTCTGTCTAAATTTCGCTTTGAATAATTGAGAACTGGCAAATTATTAAACGAATATGAACCATCAGGATAAGTAATGGGTCTTCCTGTATTGTAAGTAAAATTGGACGAAATATTAAATCCATGGCCTAAATTATAGAGAACCGAAATATTGAGTGTATGAGGTTTATCGAAATTGGCAGGATAAAAATCACCATCATTCACTTGGTCAATAACGAAAGGAGTTACTACTGAAATTAAAGACCTTGCATACGTATATGAGGCAATACCCGTAAGGTCTCCTTTATTTTTTTTGATGGTAAATTCAATGCCATAGTTTTTGCCGATAGCTGGCAAAAGTGCAGTTTCCAACAAAGGATTTTGAATTAATCTGGCTCCTTTTTTATATTCAACCAAATCTTTTTGGTCTTTATAATATGCCTCTATTGAAGTTTCGAAAGTATTATCATTGAAATTTTTAAAAATACCTATTGAATATTGGTCAGAGAGTTGTGGAGGAATGTATGTATCTGATAATTTCCAAAAATCAACGGGAGAAATAGCGGCTGTATTAGAAATTAAGTTCAAATATTGACGCATTCTATTATAACTTAATTTCACTGAAGCTGTTTTCCCAACTGCAATCCTGAGAGATAATCGTGGCTCGAAGCCCCCATAGGTTTTGGTAACTTCTCCTGAAGTATATTTTACTGAATCAATAATATTCTCTGGTGAAACTTGTGCTAATGGAGTATATTGATAAACGGTTTTAGCCCCTAAATTTTGGAAAAACGTGTATCGAAGGCCTGCCTGAATAGAAAATATTTTCAAAAATTCATATTCCTGATTAACAAATAATGACATCTCTCGGGCTGACTCGCTGGCCAGAGCCTGTGAAATTACATTAGAAGATGTACTCGTGGGGCGTTGAACGGCTGGGCTTAAATTATAGAGAATAAAGCTGCCTCCTAAATCAGATTTAGCCCTTTCCGACTTTGAATAAAACAAACTTGTCTTAAACTCCTTTTGTTGAATAGCTGAACGAAGCCTAAAACCCAAATCTTCTTTCAAACCAATAACATCAAAAGTATAATTACTGATAAGGCCACTTGTGTTGATGGAGAGATTATTATTGATGGCATAATTCCAATTTACAGTGCTTTGCACAGTGTTCCAAGCGTAGGCGGTATCTTCTGGGAATTTGAAATCATCATAAGAACCATATCCCGTTAAAGAAATTCGGTTCTTTTTATTAATAGTATAAGTAGCTTTGGCGTTTAAATCATAGAAAAATGCACGGCTTTTCCCTACATTTCCTGGAAAGTAACTTATTAGCAGATTGGGATAAGCAATACGGCTTCCTACTACAAAGGTCAATTTATCTTTAATAACAGGCCCCTCTGCCAAAAATCTTGCCGATACAGTTCCTAAACCAACAGAATATCTCACTTTTTCATTGTTGCCTGTCCGAGTATTCATGGCTAAAATTGCCGAAAGGCGACCACCATAATTAGAAGGAACTGCTCCTTTATACAGCGTAACATCATTTACTACATCGGGATTTACACTCGAAAAAAAACCTAAAAGATGAGAGGTGTTGAAGAGAGGTGCACCATCTAAAGTAACAAGATTTTGATCTACTCGCCCGCCTCTGATATTTAATCCCCCAGCCCCCTCTCCTACTTGTGATACACCCGCTTGCAAAGTCAGAGATTTCAAAATGTCAGTTTCACCAAATGCCACAGGAATCTTTTTTATCGCCTGCATATTGAGCTTGATTGTTCCCATTTGTACTTCCTTCACGTTGGCATCCTCCCGCCGACCTTTCACTATTACTTCATCAAAATCTTTGATTTCTTCTTTTAATTCAAAATTAACCGTAATGTCATCATTCAAATCAATTGCTCTCACTCTCTTGTAATATCCAACAGAACTGATCGTAATATTATATTTACCAAAAGGGAGAAATATTGAATAATAACCGTTGGAATCTGTTGTAGTGCCTTTTTTTTCAGATTCTATAGATATTGTTGCTCCAACGATGGGGAGTTTTGTTATAGCATCTATGACCCTACCATCAAGTTTTGCTCTTGAAAATGCTGACGAAACTATTGTACAGAAATACAGAATGAACGCTACTTTTAATCCGAACCATCGTTTGTCTCGAGGCATATTTTTAAAGTATTAAATGCTGTTTATAAAAATGGAATTACAACTAAATGTTTTTTACTTTTAGTGTTTATAACAAAGTACGCAAATATTTTAATCAAAATCAATTGCCTATCATTCTTACTTATACTTAATCAAAAGATTATGTCGCTATTGTTAATTAAAGGTTTTAAATTTGATTTATATCTGTTATTGATTACCACAAAAACAGAATATTGATTATTCTACAGGGGCAATTTGTATTATCAGACAACAAGGCTTTTGGGTTTTCTAAAGTACCAGTAAAGTTATAATTACTCTGTTAAAGTTTTAAAGTAAACGAATTTTATTGCTCTGTTAAATAACGATGTGCCGATGGTATTAAAGTTGAGGTAATATTCACTTCCCGAAAGTTCTGTTTACTTTCGGGAAGTTCTTTTAAAATATTTCATTTTTTCAAACTAAACTCCTAATACTTTATGCAAACCATCCTCGGGGCAAATGGCATTATTGCCACAGAATTAGCCAAAGAATTACACAAATCATACACCAAAGATATTCGTTTGGTGAGTCGGAATCCTCAGAAAGTCAATGAAAGCGATGTACTTTTTAAGGCGGATTTATTGAATGCTGAGCAAACTGAAGATGCCGTAAAAGGCAGTGAAATAGTATATATGACCGCAGGATTGCCTTATAACGCTAAAATTTGGCAAGAGGAATGGCCCATTGTGATGAAAAACGTGATTGATGCTTGCAAAAAACACAATGCCAAACTAGTATTTTTTGATAATGTGTATATGTATGGGCAAGTGATTGGCACCATGACCGAAGATACGCCTTTCAATGCCATTAGTATAAAAGGAAAAGCTCGGGCAGAAATTGCTATGATGGTACTGAATGAAATCGAAAATAAAACCCTGACTGCCATGATTTGTCGAGCCCCCGAATTTTATGGCCCTCGCAACACATTAAGTGGTACAAATTCAACGATTATTGATAATATCAAAAACAAAAAGAGCCTTCAAGTTATCCTGAGCGATTCCACTTTACGCACCCTCATATACACCCCCGATGCAGGCAGGGCAACGGCATTGCTCGGTAATACGCCTGATGCCTATAACCAAACATGGCACTTGCCTTGCGACAATAACCGTCTGACCACCAAGCAATTCATTGAATTGACTTCTGAGATTTATGGTGAAAAATTGAAATACTCCGTAATGGGCAAATGGTTGGTGAAAATAGTAGGTCTATTTGTTCCTTTCGTGAAAGAAATTGTCGAATTACTATATCAATGGGAGCAAGATTATATTTTTGATTCCTCAAAATTTATGAAGCGTTTTCCTGATTTTAAAGTAACTACTTTGAGAGAAGGTATTACTGAGATTATTGGAGAGATTAAGGCTGAAAGGTAGTATTCATTTCCGAAAGTAATATTCACTTCCCGAAAGTTATAACCCGCAGTGGATATTGTTTCGGGAAGTGAATATTATATTAACCTTAATGTCCTCCACCACCCATTACAACTTCTTGATTATCAGCCATTTTACCTGATTTCATTAATAGAGTTGCTCCTGCGGCAATTAACAAAAGTACCCCTGCAAAAGTGATGGCTTTGCCTGGATCATTGTCCAAAAATTCTCTAAGAATATAGCCAAAAGTAAGCGTTTGAATCAACATCGGAATCACAATCATCATGTTGATAATACCCATATATACACCGTAACGCTCTTTCGGAATGGCACTCACGACCATCAAATAAGGAATCCCCATCATACTTGCCCAACCAATCCCAAATCCTGTGATGGCTGGAAACAATAGATACTTATTTTCAATCATGGGAAAAGCTAAAAAGCCCAAACCCGCCAATACCAAACAAAAAGCGTGAACCAGTTTAGGAGAATATTTTTTAGCAAAATATACCAAACTAAACGCTACCAAAAACATCACAATATTATACCATCCATTGACCAGGCCTGTCCAGCTAACTGCTTCATTATACAAGGGATTGTCTTGATAAGTGGAAGTTTTATACACCGATTGAGCAATACTTTTTGAAGAATTTTGCCAATAACAAAATAGGGCATACCACTGAAAAAGATAGACCAACGCCAATTGCCACATTACTGAAGGCATATCTTTGATGGCTTTTGAAATATCAATAAAAGGTGAAAAAATGTTCAGCGGCGTTGCCTTCATTTCCTCCAATTCTTCGTGCGTGGGTGGAATCTCAGCCGTTGTTCTCATACTCCACCACACCGAACCAATGGAACAAACTGAACCCAAAAAGAAAGAAGC
>JANPIG010000688.1:0-1615 GCA_031424875.1 Cytophagales bacterium | reverse complement strand
CAAAACGTTCGTTTAGGGGTACATTAAAATCTACCCGAATTAAGGCACGCTTGCCCGCAAAATTGTAAGAATTGACAGTTTGCATTAGTTTATGTATTTGTGATTGGTGATTTAGTGAGCTGTGAATTATACTTCGAGTTTCATTAAAAAATTGTAATTTAAAAAAATCAATAAGGCACAATCCACTAAATCACAAATAAGAAACTCAAATATACATTTTCTCCAATCAATCACGAAATAAGACAAGGATTTGAGTAGTTTTTCTTAGATTTTTTTATAATAATTATATTTTTTATTTCTTTGATACTATTAGTTTCTAATATTCCCCACCTGCACCACCACCCCCTGCATCTCCTCCTCCAAACTGCAAAGTATCGTCTTGTTGAGGAACTTTCGATTGAATCATTTGCGACATGATGATGGATTCTAAATTGAGTCCTTTACGCTCATCATTAGGCTCGGAAGTGAGGCCATATTTTGGGGTGCGTAGGCAATGAATACATATGCCCGTAAGAGTAATTAGTAAAACACCGCCTAAAGTCAGTGCTAATTCTAAGGGAAGAATTGAGAAGTAAAAACGGTAGGTGAAAATTGAAAATCCGAGGGTTAATAATCCTATGAGTAACAACATTCGGTCATGTTTTTTTAATCCAGAGAAAATGTAAGCTATTGGAATAATTATCGTTAAAAAATAGAACATTGGTGCAAAAGCAATTTGGGGAGAAGCATCAAATACTTGATTTATTTTAGCATTGCCTTCTCTGACTATCAGGTAGTTACCTCCAATATATAAAGTGATTAAAGCAAGAGCTTTCAAAACACTTAAGCTTTTTTTATAATATAATTCATCATCTCTTTGACTTAATTTTTTATGAAAAAAATAAGCAATTATAGAAAAAATCATGACAATGAAAGGCAAAAATGTTTTGCCCCAAGCAAATTCAAAACTGATTAGAATTACGATAGATATATTCAATAAATAGGTGGCAATTGTTACTAAAATATCTGCATAACGGATAGTGGCAATAATGAATAATGGTAACCACAAACTCAACATGAGCCAAGTTGGAAATTTTGTATTGTTAAAAAATATGAAAATTGCCGTACAAAATGCCCCCAAAGCTATATAAAGTAAAGCATTATCTACACCCGAGTGATAGAGTTTATTGTTTTTAATGAGGAACTCGAGAATAAAAATGAAACCTACGCCCAGCAATATACATTCTACAATATAGCCTAATTGAGGAACATTCTGAAAGGGAATAGTAAAAAATAAGGTAAACAAACCACCCAAGAAACTGGCACCTAAAACAGTGAAGATAAACAATCCAACTTTGAGAAAAATATTAGGTTTATTGTAGGCAGAATGGTATTCTTGCTTGATTACTGAATATTGTTCTTGCTTCAAAAAACCTTGCTGAAACCATCTTTGAGCAATGTTTTTAATAAAATCATTTACTGACCATTGAGTATTATATGCTTTCATATTTGTTTCGATGTTTGTGATTCGATGTCAGATGTTCAGAATATAAGTTCGATATTTTCCAATCATCGAAAAACGAGTATCGTCTTTTGGAAATATTCAAATATTCATGGCATGACTCAAAGTCCTACC
>JANPIG010000687.1:0-2007 GCA_031424875.1 Cytophagales bacterium | reverse complement strand
CAAAAACAATTTTTAGCGGTGTGGATATCCAATATTTAAAATTTATCATTCCCACGATAATGGGAATGATAATTATAACTGATGCTAAAACAGTAATAAATGGGATTTTTAGTAAAATAATATTAAGCATTTGCGTTTAATTTAAACATACCCATTACAGTCGGGTGGACAAGTTGGTAAATCGCTAACAAAAGAATTTAAACTTTCTCCTTTTGCATTTAATCCTTCAAAAACTACTGTTCGTGTTCCATCGTCAGTTCTTGCGTGGTGAATTTTAAAGGCATCAAAATCGGGATTGTCTAAAAATTGTTGCAAAGCCGCTTTATTAATAAATTGAGCATCAATTGAATACTCTTTTTTAGTCTCTTGATACTTTTGGACGAAACCCATTGCTTGGCTATGTTCGTCGGGATTGTCTTGGGGTGTAATTACCTTGCTCATGTTTGATTAGTGATATTTAAAATGGGTTGTATAATAACTATCACGAATCTATAAATAAGACCTTACAATACCATAAAAAGTAACGAAAATACCGTAGAATTACCCTATAAATTAGGTAATTTTACGTAACGTCAGAACTCATAATGCTAACATTTTCCGAATATATTTCCCAACAATATCAAACTCCAAATTGACCATATCCCCTACTTTTAGGGCATGAAAAACGGTGTGTTCGTAGGTATAAGGAATGATGGCCACTCTGAATGTATTAACTCCTGAATTAAAGACCGTCAGACTTGTGCCGTTAATACAAATTGAGCCTTTTTCAACCGTAACATTCTGTGAATCAGGCGAATACTCAAAATCAAAAAGCCATGAACCGTCTTGTTCGGTGATGTGGGTAACGATGCCCGTTTGGTCCACGTGTCCCTGCACGATATGTCCGTCAAAACGTCCGTGGGCGGGCATACAGCGTTCGAGATTTACTTTGTCGCCAATTTGTAGTTTGCCCAGATTGGTTTTCTGCAAAGTTTCATCAATGGCGGTAACGGCGTATTCGTCTCCGTTAATCGCAATCACTGTGAGGCACACGCCATTATGGGCAAGGCTTTGGTCTATTTTGAGTTCATTCGTAAATGGGCAGGTGAAGGTAAAAGTAACATTTGTACCCTCTGATTTTGTATTTTTTAACTCGCCAAGAGCTTCTATTATTCCGGTGAACATTATTTTGATTTTGGAGTTTGGAGTGCGGAGTAATTCAACTCCACCTTTTACTAAATATTTTGCAAGTTAGTTAGTAAATTTGCTTACAACAAAAACCGAAATTTAATTCTCATGTTCAAAAACAAATTCTTCCTCCTTTCCATCTTCGCTGCCTTGTTGGCAATTGTGGTTTATTCATTAGTGGGTAATGAAGAAATCAAACCCTACTCGGCAGTTTATAATTCTTACTTGATTTCTATTAAAAATATCAGAAAAGAAAAGGATACTTATTTGAAAACTGATAAAGATTCACCCATCGAAAACAAGGCTGATTTCAAGGGATTGAAGTATTTTGAGGTAAATCCTGATTTTAAAGTCTTGGCAAAATTGGATATTTTGACCACTGGACAAAAAATAAATATTGCCATGACAGGCGGACAAACCGAAGAATATGAGGCTTTTGCCAATGCTACTTTTGAATTGGAAGGACAAAAATGTGCCTTGAAAATCTTTAAAGCACAAGACGGTTCTTTGTTTTTACCCTTCAAAGATTTGACTACCAATAAAGAAACGTATGGCTCTGGAAGGTATTTAGACTTGGATATGAGAATGATAAAAAACCAACAAATTGAGATTGATTTCAACCGTTGTTATCATCCCTACTGTGCTTATAATCACACCTATACGTGTCCCGTTCCTCCTGCTGAAAATTTAGTAAATGTAGCGGTAAAGGCAGGAGAAAAGTTGTGAAATAATTAATGTGCTGTTTTAAACTTCTCTCTCTGAGCTAAATACAGGCCCAAAATTACACAAAAAGTACCGATTCCAGTATAAATAGTGATGGGTTCGTTAAGTAAAATATTG
>JANPIG010000686.1:0-4094 GCA_031424875.1 Cytophagales bacterium | reverse complement strand
ATTAGGGAAAGCACTCATTTACTAAATATAAAACATTTTTTTTATTAATTCATAAAAATTTCTTCAACAAAAATTACCTCTTTCCTCGATACTGCTTTCGTTTAATTTATAGAAATAATTTTACTCCATTCTCAACGATTTCACAGGATTTGATAACGCCAGTTTATACGTCTGAAATGACACAAATGCAATAATAACAATGCAAAACAGAAACCCGACATACATAAAAGTTTGCCAATTTAGCTCAATTCGATAGGCATAATTTGTGAGCCAAGCATTCATACTCATCATACCCAAAGGGAAAGCAATAACGATAGCAATTGCCATTAATATCACAAATTCTTTCAAGAAAAGCATTATAATACTGCCACTCGAAGCCCCTAAAACTTTCCGAATTCCTAACTCTTTTGTGCGGCGAGTGATGCTTAACGCAACCATGCCCAAAATGCCCAAAAGCACAATAATGATGGACAAAATTGTTGCGACAAGAGAGGCTTTTTTGAGTTGAACTTCTGATTGATACATTTTTTGGAGGGTATCGTCCATAAAAGTATATTCAAACACAGAATTGGGCATTAATTCTTTCCATTTTTGCTCAATTTTAGCCATAGATTCTGGAAGATTTCCTGCCTTAATTTTAAAGGATAAAAATCTGAAAAATATGTTGTCTTTTACGTTTATGAAAAATAGTGGTGTAATCGTTTTGTGCATTGAACCTACGTGAAAATCTTTCGTAACCCCCGCAATGGTGAACGATTGAGGTGCATAGTGCATTCTAACTAACTTTCCAACAGCATCCGAAGGATTTTGGAACCCTAATACCTTTGATGCGGATTCATTCAATACTATTTTAAAAGGTTGATAATTTTCTTGTTTTGACTGAAAAAAAGCCCCTGCCAATATCGGAATTTGATAGGTTTCAGCATATTTTTCATCAGAAGTTAAAGTCTGTACAAAAACGGCTTGCGTAGAATCTTGACCCATTTTATAAAGAGCATTACTATTGCCAGGACTGCCGTTGGGAATATCGTATGAAATACTTACCTCACTCACTTCTTTCAATCGGGCAAATTCATTCCTGATAGTTTCCATTTTAGCAATACCTGCGGGTGACCAATCACGGGGAGTCCTTACCGTAACGACTGATTCTTTGGTAAACCCTAAATCCTTATTGAAAAAATAATTGACTTGTTTTGTAATCACAACCGCACCCACGAAGACAAAAAGAGCAATCGTAAACTGTGAAATGATTAATAATCGTCGGAAAAGAATATTCTCTTTAATGGATTTTAATTTCCCTTTCAGTGAATCAATAGAAGGCAGATTTGACAATATAAAAGCTGGATAAACACCAGACAGTAAGCCAATTGATAGTGATAAAAGAAAACAAACTCCATAAAAATAAGGTGAAATTAATCGTAAAGAAGGGATTTCTTTATTCAGAATTTGTCCGAAAAAAGGGTGAAAAATTTCGTACATAATTAAGGAAACGACAAGGCTAAATAGGGAAATTAAAATCGATTCTGCCAAAAACTGGCGGATAATTTGTCCTTTCAAACCGCCAAGCATTTTTCTGACACCAATTTCTTTTATTCTCATAAATGAGTTGCCGATGGAGATATTTACGAAGTTAACAATTGCCATCAGTAAAATAAATAATGCCACAATGGTAAGCGTAAAGACCGTTTTTTTTACAACACCATTGTTCGCTTCCAAATAAACGTCCTTCATCGGTACGAGATAAGGCGTAAGATTTTCTGATAGATTTTGAGGGGCATTTGTCTTAATCAATTGAGCCATTGGTTTGATTAAATCCGCTGGTTTCACCCCTTTTTTCAATTCAATATAACCGACACCGTAAGGGTTATTCCAAACAAAAAATTGTTGTCTCCCCCAAAAATCATTGCTCCCAACAAATGACATTAAAATAGGCAATTTCGGACTAATAAAATTCGTGATTGAGTTCAGTGGAATTTTGTCTAATACACCAGTAATCGTAAAATTTCGTTTACTACCCGAGTTAGATTCTGCGGTTAAGGATTTACCCACAACGTCCAATTTTCCAAAATATTTAATAGCTTGTTCCGAAGAAATCACCATCGTATTGGGCTGATTTAGAGCGATTTGCGGATTTCCAAAGAGGAGCTTAAAGCCATACATTTTCAATAAAGTAGAATCACCGATTTGTATATCTTCTCTAAAAGTTTTATCTCCGTAAGAAACAACCGAAGTAATGCCATCGAAACCATAATAATTTTCAACTAAATCTGGGAAGTTTGCCCTTAGAGACTTCGCCAAAGGAGCAAGGGTTGTAATCTCCAAACCGATGTCAGATTTCTTCCATTTACTTTGGATGATATACTGATTTTCTACGTTTTTTAAGTCAGAGTTTACCTGTAATTCTCCCCAAATATAAGTGCCGACAAGGAGCGTAAAAGTAATACCAACCGATAACCCAAATATAGAAACCAAGGAATAAAACTTCCGTTTCATCAAGTTTCGCCAAGCAATTTTGAAGTAATTTTGAATCATGTTTTCTATCGTTTATTTTGATAACATGAAGATAATCAACAGAATAGGTTTGTGGTTTTGGCTTAACGTTTTTTAACAAAAAGATGAATTTTCATAAATGTAGGTAAAGCATTGCTGGACTTTTACTTAATGTTTTGTATTTACAATACTTCCTACAGGACAAAGTTTTGGGGTAGATAAAACCTTTGTGAATCTAAGATTTTATCTACCCCAAAACTTATTGAGTTGTCATTATAATTTTACCCTACTTTACTATTTCGTTTCAACGATAAATAATCCAAAAAGTAAATCACCTTCAACGAAATACTGTTATTATGATTGCTCTGAAGCGTGGTCTGGAGATTTTCTCCGTAAGAGTTATTGGAGATATTGCTATTGGTAATGGCAGAGTCTTTCCAAACCACATTCAAAAAACTACCTGGGGCAAACTGCCACGTATAAACCATATCAATGTTGAAATAATTAACATTACGATCGTAATTGTCTGTAATTGAGTTATTTACAGCAAGAGTTCCGTCGGTATTTAGGTTAAAAAATTGCTTGTTTGATACTACGCTGGTATAATGTCTTGCCCGAAAAGTTAGCCCCATTCGGTTGGTGAAACTATATTTCAATTTCAGAATATTCTCAATCGTACTTATTTCTCTGAGTGCAAAAATTGGCTTATCGTCAAGCATTGTTGAAAAACCCACTGATTTGGGGCGAGGGTTGTAACTAATATCAAATTTTACTGTGAATCTGCTATTAAAACGATACGACTGTCCAAAAGAAATATCATACGAATAGGCATCATAAAAATCAAAGAAAGTCCTTCTAAACAACTCCCCATTGATGGAATATTTTTTGGCAGAATTGCCTTCAAACCAAGCTCCCGTTACTATACTTGCTCCACGACTAAAAACCATGCCTTCTATACGGGGTTCGTAAAAATCGTTTTGAGCAGGCAAATAATTGAGAAACATACCCGCCCAATGCAAAGATTTTAATTGACTACTGATATTAAAGCGAATGTTAGAATTTTGATAGGTACTTGCAATATCGCCAATTGGAGCATAAAGGTGACTTAAATTGGCTCCAAAATTGAGATTTAAGCGGTTATAAAAACCTTTGGGTACAGTATATTTATACCCCAAATATAAGCCATGATTAAAAAAGTTATTGTTAGTAAAATAGCCCAAATCATTACTATTGTATTTGGTATCAGTAAGTTCTTGATATACGTTGAAATTGAACTGCCCACTGGTTTTTCCGAAGCTTATTGTATGACTATAACCTGTTGAATTAGAGACACTTCCAACTTTATAAGCCAAATTACTAATGGCGGCACTTCCGCTTAGATTGTAGGTATTTTTCTTATCAAAGAAGCTAAATAAACCCGCCGTAACGTTGGCATTATAATCGTTTCCTCCACGCAAAACGCTGGTGTTTACTAAGCTAATACTGGAATTATATTTAAGGGTTTGGTCTAATACAAAAATATTATAATTGGTGGTTGGGTCAGTTTCATACTCACGAGTATCGCCTGAAAGCGAATCTGTAAGGGTGGCTACCGTTGGGCGGGT
>JANPIG010000685.1:0-3950 GCA_031424875.1 Cytophagales bacterium | reverse complement strand
TGTTTGGCTCTCTTGAAGGTGCTACGATGGAAACGGGCATAAAATAAAATTCATTGGAAAGGTCTCCTACCCGATAGGGATTTTGATAAGGATTCTTTAAATTAACCTGATTGGAAATATTACGTAAAACTGTTCCTAATTCTAAATTTGGTATTTTTATTTGTTTAAGAAGCTCTTGAGTAAAGAGTCCATTTCTGGCGTTTGGGTTTTCACTTGCTTCTTCACCCTGAGAGGCTGCAAAAAAAGCAACCATTCCTTTGGGGGCGGCGGCATTGAGTGTTCCTAAACCTTTTTCTCCTGAACGTCCCCAACTTCTGAACGGATTATTCCTACAAGCATCCACAAAAAGCAATTTGGTTACTGCCTTTGTGTCTTTCATACTTGCCATGATTGATTCCAAAGAAACGGATTTCTCCTTAGCAAATGGTTCGGTAAGATTTTCACGCATTTCGACCGACATTAAATAATTATCTTTGTTGTTACCCATGTATCCATGCCCCGCAAAATAAAATAAGCCTACTGATGCGTTATCCAATTTTTTTGAGAAATCAATAACCTCATCTTCCATATCAGATTTTTTAAGGTTTTCTCTTAAAATAACTTCAAATCCAAGTTCTTCTAATGCTTTTGCAATATCATTAGCGTCGTTTTTTGCATTTGGTAGTGATTTAGAACCATAATTTGAATTCCCAATAATTAAGGCTACTTTTTGTAATTGAGTACCATCATTAGCCCTTTTATTGATAGCCGTCATTCCTCTTGAATCGGCTTGGATTTGTGCATTCAGATTTCCAGTAATTAGAAATTGAACCATTAGAAAATAGAGTAAAAATTGTTTCATCATTATGATTGATTAAAATTGATGTTTCATATAAAATTAGTAGAAATAGGTCGCATTTTTTGTTCATTTTTGAAAAATATAAATCCTATTGTAGATACAAGCACGTAAAAAGGTTTTATAGTTGGCATTGGTGGCTTTGATGACCTTGAAACCCATTTTTTTGAGGGCAATTTCCATATCATCCGCATCATTGAGGAGATTAAACAATGGGCATTTGTGAAGTATGTAATTAGGGTGAGTAATGAGATTAGTAGTATTTTTTTCATGGTTTGTGTTTTTATTAGTGATTTAGAAAGCCGTACTACATTTTTCAACATAGTACGGCTATTAGCTATCAGCTTTCGGCTTAAAAATCAGACAATTTTACTTATAATTAAGATTTAATAAAGTAAGGATACATCCTTTTCAAAATCCGTAATTATCTGATTTTCAAGCCGAAAGCCAACTGCCAACTACCGAAAGCCCCCTATTTATGTGTAATCTGAACTAACAACGGTACAATAGTTCCTTTTGGATTTCCTTTTACCTCAAACGATACCTGCGTTGGTTGATAGTTGATATTTGCAGGAGCAATAAACTCACTTCCTAATGCTGAGAATACTCTTTGTTTGAAGCTACCCGTTGCCGCTTTGATTTTTGTGGCTACATCGTCTAAATTCAACTCTTTTTCTGAAACCAATACTAAGAAATAATCATTGCCAACCACGGTATCCATCGTGAAAGAACGGTCAGTTGCGGGTAACATTACTGCTGTGCCTGGCGTTACAATCGCACTAACGTTTTGAGATTTATCGCCTTGGAAAGGGAATAATTTTGTAACACGATTCACATCATCCGAAGCCACAATATACACATACGACTGTTTGCTGTTGTTCATACTCATTTTGAAACGAGTGCCTGAATTATAAGGCGTTGTCATTTTGTACGTAATCATCTCCACCGTTGAATTATCATTGGTTACGTCCAATCCTCTTTCTTGAATTGAACTTACAGGCATATCAGCATTTCCGTCGGTTAATTTAAAAGTCATTTCAGATTTTAAAGCTACGACAGTTGGGGCTGGTGCTGGGTTTACAGCGTTGTAAACTTGGAAAGCGTACTTTGTAAAACGTGCTAAATCATCATATTTTGCCCAAGTATAACCTGCATTTCCCCATTTGGTTGTCCATGAGTTGATGATTAAAAATGAACCACCGTATTTGTTATCATCATATCCAACAATTGCCATTGCGTGACCTCCCAAGTTTACTTCTGGGGATTCGCCAGGAGCAGCTTGCCATGAGTCAGTTGCTGAAAAAAATGAGCGTGTCATCAACATACCAATCAACACTGGGTTTTCTGTTTCGGCTAATGCTTCTTTTATTTTCAAAACTTTAACATTGTTTGCACCCTCTGATGGGTCAAAAAGCGAAGCATAACCTTCAATTTTATTTTGTGCTCCATCAGCGTCATATTTTGATACGTTTACATCGCACTGAAAAGATAAGTTGCTCAATAATGTTGCACCCTTGTTTTTTAAGATAAACAAAGCATCACCAATATTTGCCCCGCCCGAACAATCTTTATCCGTCGGACTTTTGATTTGTTCGTAACTGTAAGTAGGAGAGAAACGGTAAGGTGCAACACTGGTGGGATTTGTTAATTTACGATTTTTAGCTTCGATGATAGTTCTTAAATAATAATTAGATGACCAACTTACGCAAGTGCTTGATTCTCCTTGATCACCTACTTCTGGACAAAATTGTTGAAGGTTTTTTTCTGATGGCAATACTCCTCTGAAAACGATATTTGTAGGTTTTTTTGCCATAGCTCTGTACGCACCATCATTGATTTTCATACCCATTCTTTTACTATAATCTGTTTGGGCAATCATTAAATGGCTGGTAAAAATAGCAATTATAATAATAGCTATACGAATGAAAGTTGCTTGACTTTTCATGTTTTCTTGTGAATTTATAATTAGATTTTTCATTTTAAAATTGAAGTTTTGATTTTATTATTTTTCGTTTAAAACTAATTCAATGATTTTCCAATATTCTTTGACTGGGGCTTCACCTTTTACGGGCATTCTTGGAGCTACCGTTGCGTTACCAATTGGAAGGTTGTGTTCAAATTTTGAAACGTTACTTATCGTTGTCAATCTACAAAAATATTCATCTCTTGAATTTTGTCTAAATTGGTCAAACTTTCCAAATTTACCTTCCACTACTTCGTACTGTGTTTTATTTTTGGCAGCTCTACTCAATAAGGCTTTTCGTGCTAATCTTAACGATTGACCATCTTTTGTTTTTACTGTTACAAATCCACTTTCATCAAAAAGCATTTCAAAATCTTTTTTCATCTTTTCGATTTCGTCTTCTGTTGCTCCATTGGCGGCTTTTGTAGCAAATTCCAAGACGGCAGCTTGTTTTTGAGCGGGTAACCAATTGGTCATTTCCATTGTTGTAGGGGCTTTGCGTGGTTCAATCGTCGTGGGCGGTGTTACAGTCGGAGCCACAGATGGCGTTACTGGAATTACCTTTTCGTCTCCTGGCAAAACGGGAACACTTTTGTTATCTTGGTATTGCATGGCTTGAATTTTTGCATATTTTACGGTACGCTTACTGTCCACATACACTAACACAAACATATCAATATCTTTCTTGAACTCTACGTTAATCTGTCCATTGATTTTACCTTTCATCTTAATTGGCATACTCAAACGATATTGATAAATGTACCTTTTTTCGTCTTCTGCATCAGTCAGGGCTTGAATCACGAGTTCGTCTCGGTCAATTTCGTATTCAAAATCACTCTTGTACAATCCAGCGGCTAATTTGACAAAATCACTGATTTTTAGATTTACTTTCCCCGCTAAATCAGCCACATCTTTGGGTACATTGATGTTCTCAGGCATGATGTGATTGACGACCATTGTTGAATCTGAGATAAAATACACCTGAGCAAATTCTTTTGGATTAGCCGACTTGGGAGCTTTTGCCAATTCGGGAACGAGTAGATTCAATTCTCGTTCATAACTCTTTAATAATTTGTGGATAGTTCTTTCGTGTGCACCTGGAATGTCGTTCGAGAACCCAAAAAATATTGGTAGCACCAGCAAGATTAGTAG
>JANPIG010000684.1:0-1198 GCA_031424875.1 Cytophagales bacterium | reverse complement strand
TGACACATGGCACGATTTACGTAAAAAATGCCCATGAAACCAGTGAAAATTTAGCCAATTTTGTGGGCGATTACGGAGCAAAAAGGTTTATGAAATTTAAATATGGAGGCGAATCTGAAAAGTATAAACGTTACATTCAGTCTAAGATTTTGAAGGGGGAATTTATCAAACACCTTAATCGAGGAACCTTAAAATTAGACAGCCTTTATCGAACCATTTCCACTAATTTATCGTCAAAAGATAAGGATTCCTTAAAATATGCGTTAATTGAGAAAATTGAACTAAGTCAGGATACGCTTTATGATAAATTGCCCAATTTGCCCAAACGTCAATTTAATAAAAACGATTTACCCAACAACGCTTATTTTGTGAGTTTCAAAACATATAATTCAAAACAAAATGAGTTTGAATTAGAATTTAAAAATCGATTTGGAGAGAATTTTGAAGTATTCTTGAAATATTTGAAAAGAAAATATAATAAGTAGCCATGAAGAAATTATTTTTTGCAATCTCTTTATTAATATCAGCCATGAGTTTTAAATCGGCTGAAAGGGAACGTGTAATTGAACAGACCAGTTTTACCACAGGCGAACACATCGAATACCGGGTACATTATGGTTTTGTGAATGCAGCCGAGGCAATTGTGGATGTAGATGATAAATTTCAGAATGCCAATGGTAAACCTTGTTATAAAGTAAATATTGTAGCTCGCACGGTCGGTATGACAGACTGGTTTACAAAAGTACGTGATGTATGGACTTCATACATTGATTCTGCGTTGATTTTACCACAATTATTTTATCAAAAAAAACAGGAAGGAGAATATAAAAATGAGCAAAGAATTGTTTTTAATCACAGTGCCAATACCGCAAAACAGTATGATATTGATGATGATAATGAGAAAAAAACTTATAAAGTTCCAGACAATATTCAGGATGTAGTGAGTGGCTATTATTTTCTGAGAACAATTGATTTTTCAAAAATGGATGTAGGTTCAAGCGTGCCAGTAACGTTTTTTTTTGAAGGAGAAGTCTATAATATGCGCTTGAAATATAGAGGAAAAGAAGTAGTGAAAACTAAGTTTGGAAGAGTAAATACTTTTAAAATTACGCCTCAATTGCCCAAAAACAACTTTTTCCAAGATGAAGAATCGGTTAAGTTGTGGGTAACAGACGATGCTAATAAAATTCCTGTAAAA
>JANPIG010000683.1:0-12494 GCA_031424875.1 Cytophagales bacterium | reverse complement strand
GAAACACTCATCGTTAAAATACAAGGAGATTGTAGTGTTGATACCAACGAATGGACGTATGTTTCAAAATCTGGCAAAAGGATTCCTGTATGGTCTACTATAACCTGCATCAAAGATACCGAAGGTACTATTCAAGGGTATTTAGTTGTTGCTGAGGATTATACCATAAAAAAGCAGATAGAATTAGAACTAATAAATGCCAAGAATCTGGCAGAACAAGCAGTATATGCTAAAGATAGTTTCTTAGCAAATATGAGTCATGAAATTCGTACTCCTTTAAATGCTATTATAGGATTTACAGAGTTAATCGCACAAAGCAAGCTTGATGCTACCCAGATGGACTTTGTGAGTAATATTCAAATCGCAGGAGATAATTTATTACTAATTATTAACGATATTTTAGATTTGTCAAAAATTGAATCTGGACAATTAACCATTGAAAATTATCCATTCAATTTGAGAAATGTCCTAAAACATGTCTATAATTTATTAAAAGTTAAAGCAACTGAAAACGATCTTGAATTTAATTTATTCTTAGATGCAGAAATGCCCGAATTTGTAGTTGGCGATAAAGGTAGAATTAATCAAATAATTATGAACCTTGCAGGAAATGCCATTAAATTTACCAAAGAGGGTGAAGTTACGATTTCCGTTAAAAAAACCGATGAAACTGATGATTCCTATGTACTAAGATTCTCTGTAAAAGATACGGGTATTGGCATTCCAGAGGATAAATTAGAAACTATTTTTGATCGTTTTACGCAAGCAGAAGCCAGTACAACTCGCAAATTTGGTGGTACAGGGTTAGGTCTCAATATTGTAAAACAATTAGTAGAGTTACAGGGTGGGGAAATTTACGTTAAAAGTAAATTTGGGAGAGGCTCTGAATTCTATTTTTCTTTGGAATTTAAGAAAGTAGATTCAATCATCGCAGAGACTATTAAAGAAAACAATGTTAATAAAAAATCACTGGGTAATTTATCAATATTACTATGTGAGGATAATATATTAAATCAACGTTTGGCTATTAATGTAATCAAAAAGTTTGGTTTTCAATTAGACATCGCCAACAATGGACAAGAAGGAATTGAATTATTACAAGAAAATAAGTATGACTTGATTTTGATGGATCTCCAAATGCCTGTAAAGGATGGTTATCAAACCACAATCTATATTAGGAAGCAATTGAATTTGGACATTCCTATTATTGCCATGACTGCCCATTCTTTGATTGGAGAACAACAAAAATGTTTTGATATTGGAATGAATGCTTATGTTGCGAAGCCTTTCAAACAGGAGGATTTATTACATGAAATTTATGCGGTAATTGACAAAAAAGGTGAAAGTCAACATTTTCACTCACTTCCGTTGCAGTTGGAAGAAGTACAGATACAAGCAAATAGCAAAAAAAATATTGATTTATCTTATTTAGATGAATTATTAGGAGAAGGTGCTGATTACGATTTCAAAAAAGAAATGATTGAATTATTTATTCAAAAAGTACCTTCAGATTTGTTTTTACTCGAAAAGGCTATTCATGCTAAAGAGTATAATGGGATAAAAAGAATTGCCCACGATATGAAATCTACGTTAGCAATGTTTAGATTAAATAATGAGGTAAGATATTTAGAAAATATTGAAAAAAGTATCAATAGTTCGACTTATCATGATGGATTGACTAATGAATTTGATGTTTTTAAACATGAATTAGTCAATGTTGTTGATGCTCTATCGCATAGTGAGTATGTTCTCGTATAGTAGTAGGCTAATAAATATAAATTGGCACAGTTTTTGACTTAAACCATTAATTTAACTATATGTTTGTATTTAATACCTTAATCAATACCCAATATCTTGAAGAGTTATATGGTGATGATATTTCAATCGTACAAATCATGTTCGAGTCATTTTTAGAAGATAGTATTCCTATTTGGGAGAATATACTGGAAGCAATAAATGCTAAGGATTTTAAACGAGTTTCTGAAATGACCCACCAGATTAAACCTTCATTTTCAATGGTGGGGCTACCTTACTTACATCCCAAAATACAAGAGTTGGAGCTTTATGCTAAGCAAACTCCTGAATTGCAAGGTTTATTATCCAGATATCAAAGTTTGTCAATTGATATAAAACAAGCCCAATTTGTTATAGAAGAGGACTTAAATAAGCTGAATAAAATATGCTAAACTTAATAAAATGAAAATTGGTATTGAAGCACAGCGACTTTTCAGGCCTCACAAGCACGGTATGGATATCGTAGCATTGGAATTAATCCGGGCTTTGCAGTTGATTGACACACAAAATGAATATTTTATTTTTGTAAAAACTGACGAAGATAGTAGTTGTCTAACTGAAACTGCTAACTTTCATATTATTGAAGTGCCCAATTTCAATTATATTCTTTGGGAGCAAGTATTGTTACCATTTTATGCCAAAAAGTATAGTATTGAAGTCTTGCATTGTACCAGTAATACTGCTCCATTGTTTACTTCAATTCCTGTATTATTAACGCTCCATGATGTGATTTTTATGGAAAAAATCAGTGGAAAAAATACTTCCTCTAATTACCAAAAACTTGGAAATCTTTATCGAAAATGGCTTGTACCAAAAATCATTCGGAAATGTGAAAAAATAGTAACGATTTCTGAAGTTGAGAAACTGAACATAACAAAAACCTTAGGACTTAATAACGAGGCAGTAACGGTTGTACACAACGGAGTAAGTAGTAGATTTGGGGTAAGGGCAAACCAAGAAATGATTTGCCAAGTTAGGAAGCAATGGAACTTAGAGAATGATTTTTTTTTATTTTTGGGCAATGTTGAACCTCGAAAAAATGTTTTTAACACGGTAAGTGCTTTTGCCTTGTTTGCAGAAAAAAATAGTACCGTCAAATTAGTAATTACTGGACTCAAGCCTGATTTTATAGAAGCGATATTAGTAAAAATTGGAAAGAAAGAATTACAAAATCGAATTGTTATTACTGGATTTGTTGCTGAAAAAGTCTTACATACATTATATACGGAAGCCAAAGTTTTTTTGTACCCATCTTTGAGAGAAGGGTTTGGTTTACCTATTTTGGAGGCAATGGCGTTCGGAACTCCCGTGGTAACATCTAATATATCCTCTATGCCAGAGGTGGCAGGAGAAGCAGCTTTTTTGGTTAATCCTTTTTCGGTTGAATCAATAGCATTGGGTATGAAAACAGCTTATGAAAATGAAAAACTTCGTAAGGAAAAAATAAATTTAGGATATTTACGTCTCAGAATGTTCACTTGGCCACACACCGCCGGACAGATGATTAATTTATACGAAACAAAAATTTAATACTATAGGGGACATACGCAAACCCCTTGCTTAGCTCATTATTGGGTTAGGTTTTAGAGAAATATTAGACAATAATTTTCGCATAAATTATAGACTTACTTTAAAGCTTATGAATTTAAACAAAAAATATGGTCGCTCTATCGTTATTTCGCTGGTAACGTTAGGGGTATTTTCGACAAGTACTTATTGTCAAAAAATCTCCACAGATTCGCTATTGTCCAGGGCATTTACCAATGATCAACTTCTACCTATACTGATCACTTCTGCGCAAAAATTTTCACCTGATATGAAAAGGTTTTCCAATGGCATAGAACTGGCTGTGGCAAATCAAAAAATTGCCAAAAATATCATCTTCAATGGCATTTCATTTCTCTCAAGCTACCAATACGGAACCAATTATTCTGCGATAAATGAAGCGAATAATCCAAATCGCTTTTCCACAAATCAAACAGGTCTCTATAATATTGGAGCAGGTTTCCAACTTCCAATTGTTAACATTATCAATAGAAAGCATCTGATTAAACAAACACAATCACAGATTGATATTGCCTTGAACGAAAAAGAAAGTGCTGCTCTTTTTGTCAAACAACGTGTTATTGAATACTATCAAGATTTAAAGTTGACACATAAACTTCTACTAATTAGTAATAACATCAAACAATCTGCACAACTAAACTATAAGATGGCAGAAAGAGATTTTTTGCAAGGGCAGATAACTGTTGATCAGAATTCAAGGGTCTTAGATATTCTCAATAAATCTAAAATCGAATATGAAACCTATTTAAATAAGTTTCAGACCAGTTTAATGCAACTTGACGCTTACACAGGCGTAAGTTTTTCATCCTTACTAAATCAGATAAAATGAGTTTTTCTCACTTCATAAGACTTATAACCAAAAATATGCTTTGGCTGCTCTTGATCCCAACGATTTTGGCAGTATCTATCTTTTATTTTACCCGAAACGAAAAAAAAATATATTCTTCAGAGTCAACAATTTATACAGGAATTGCTTCGGGCTACGATTTGAATGGAACCACAAAGGCAGACTTTTACACAACGAGTAATGCTTTTGACAATTTATTATCTTTAATTGAGTCCAGAGAGACAAAATTAGATGTGTTGATCAACTTAATTGCTGAACATATTTCCCTAAAAAAACACGATCCAACAATTTTAACTTTTGAAGCGTATGATGAATTACAAAAGTTAATCCCTTCTAATATAAAAAGTCAAATAGTAAAACCCAATTTTTCTGATACCCGTGTTGCAGTAGCCAATTTAGTTAAAAAAAGTAATGATAATGTTTTGTATAAACTTATTTATTCTTTAAATCCATACTATTCGCTGGAAGCACTAAAAAACATCAAATCTTCTCGGATTAGTAGTAGTGATTTAATCAAAATTTCTTACGAAACTAACGACCCATATATCTGTAAAAGAACCCTTGAATTACTTGAGGAGTCATTCATGCGTAAGAATAAAATCTTGCGTGAAGGACAAACAGGCTCCGTAGTAAGCTATTATGAGAATGAGACCAAAAAGGCTTACTCAAAACTTGATTCTACAGAAAAAATGTTTTTGAATTTTAATAAATCAAATGATATTATCAATTATGAAGAACAAACTAAAGCCGTAGCTACTGAACGTTCAGAATTATATGCCTTGAATAATAATTTAGAAATGGATAACTCTTCTTCTAAGTCCTCATTAGATAAAGTAAATGAAAGCATAAAAGGAAGAAATAATCTCTTTTCTAACGGTTCAGACATCGTAAAAGAAAGAGAAAAACTATCCAATATTTACAACAAAATTGCTTTAGGTGAATTGATGAATTCAGAGAGCGGGGGCAATAAACAAGTGGATAGTCTCAAAATTATGGCTCAAAAAGCGGAAGGTAACCTTAAAGCCTCCCTGGATAAACTTTATATTGACAACAATACTCCAAATGGCATTCCTACAAAAAGCGTTTTAGATGAATGGTTAAAAACCACGCTGGCTTATGAGCAAAGTAAAGCAAGGTTGGGCGTGATGGATAAACGAAAAAAGGAGTTTGACCAAGAATATAAAAGATTTGCTCCTCTGGGGGCTACTCTGAAAAAAATCGAGCGGCAGATTAGTGTTTCGGAACAAGAATATTTGGAGCTTTTGCATGGATTAAATATGGCAAAGCTCACCCAACAAAATACCGAACTTACCTCAAAATTGAATGTTGTTGATGTTCCTTATTTACCGCTAAAACCAAATGCTTCAAAGAGAAAGATATTAGTTGTTGTGGGTTTTTTAGCAGGTTTTATATTGGTATTAGCTATTATTTTAGCTAAAGCCTTGATTAGCAGAAAGTTGACTGAACCTTCAAAGGCCAGAAGAGCGATTGATGCTCCTTTACTCGGAATTTATCCCTTACTAAGTGGAGAAGACGCTGATTTTATAAAAAGAGCAAATTTGCGACTCACACAACAAATTCTTGCCAGCGTTGACGTAAACAAGAAGCCTATTACGATTGGTTTTTTGAGTATGCAATCAAGAGAAGGAAAGACTACAATCATTAATATGTTGGAAGAAGAGTTATTAAATCTTAATTATTCTGTAGAAAAACAACTACTAATAAACAATTCAACAGACCATTTGACAAATTATTTACCCATAACGATTAAAGAACCGCCCCGTAAAACTTATGGAATTTCGATGCCTAATAGTTTTGAGGATTTTTTAGCCCAAAGGGAAAATAAACATCGTAATATTAAAGATTTTATTTTAATTGAGTTTCCGTCATTGGAGGATATTATTATCAGACCAGGTCTTTTCCCACAGTTGAACTCATCTATATTGTTATGCCGAGCCAACAGAGTCTGGACCAACGTTGATAAGAATATTCTTTCAAGTTTCACTAAATCAACAGGAAATAAACCTCAATTTATTCTTAATGGAGTTGAGCGTGATTTTGCGAAAGACTACATTGGTAAAGTTCCAAAAAAAGAAAGCACATTTTTTAAAAAAATCGCCAAATTTGATTTTAAGAATCAAAAAAAAATCGGTTAAAATAATTTAAATGGTTTCTATCAGTCCACATGAATATTAATGAAATTTATACAACTAAAAACAATGAAATTAATATTATTTGGCTAATCCCAGCTGTTTTATTAAGTATTCTCTTTGGCTGGTTGATAGCGAATAAAGGCATAACGATAGGAATAATGCTCATATTAATTCCTTTTATTATAGGTTTTTTGGTGGCAGTATTTTTACAACCACGCATAGGCATTCTTATTTTTATAGTTTATTGTTTTATCATGCCTACGTTGGGTAAACATATTGAAGGACCACAATTTGGTTTAGGTCAAGATGCAATATTACTTCTAACATGGATGGGCATACTTTTTCACAGAAGCAACCGATACAAGTTTAGACATTTAGATAATGATTTAGTTTGGTTGGCAATAGCATGGTTTTTCATCACAATTATCCAGTTGGTAAATCCAGAAAGACCCAGTTTTATGGGATGGGTTTTTGAAATGAGATCAGCTACTCTGTATTGGGTGTTATCTATTCCATTGTCAATGCTGTTGCTAAACAAAAAATCGGATATAGACTTGTTTCTAAACATTATTATTTTCATGTCTTTAATTGGAGCCTTATACGGAGTCAAACAATTATTCATTGGGCCAGACGATGCAGAAAATAGATGGCTTGAAGCGGGAGCAAAAAAAACACACGTTCTTTTCGGTAAGCTTAGGATATTTTCTTACTATGCTGAAGCAGCTCAATTTGGGGCTTCACAGGCACAATTAGCCATTATGTGTTTGATTTTAGCGATGGGGCCCTACAAAGTCCCAAAGAAAATTTGGTATGGCATAGCAGCTATAATTATTTTTTATGGCATGTTAATCTCCGGAACCAGGGGTGCCATGGCAGCTTTAGTAGGAGGTGGATTTACCTTTTTAGTATTAAGCAAACAATTGCGAATTTTGATAGTTGGAGGTATTGTAGGATTGAGTTTCTTAGGCATCTTAAAATTTACCTCAATTGGAAGTAGTTATGGACAAATTGAACGCATGAGAACCTCTTTAGATCCTAAAGACCCCTCTTTTCAAGTTAGACTTATTAATCAAAAAATATTAAAGGACTTCTTAGCAGATAAACCATTTGGTACAGGCGTTGGGACGATTGGAACTTGGGGTACGAAATACAATGAGGACAAGTATATTTCTCAAATTCCTCCTGATAGTTTATATGTAAAGATTTGGGCCATGTATGGCATTGTTGGTTTCATCCTTTGGTTTGGAATCATGTTATATATTACGGGCAAATCCGCTGGTATTGTCTGGAATACCCGTGATCCAGTTCTTAAAAACCAATTATTGGCCTTATGCGGCGGTGCTACTGGAATATTATTATGCAGTTATGGTAATGAAGTTTTAAATGCAATGCCCTCATCCATGATTGTTTATATAAGCTGGGCTCTTATATGGTTAAGTCCAAGATGGGATACCCCACAACCTCAAACTGTTAAAGTATGAATGAACCCTTAGTTTCAATAATTACGGTCAATTACGATACGCCAGATGTAACGGCAGAAATGTTACGGTCTCTTTCTAAATTAATATATGCTAATTGGGAGGTTATTGTGGTGGATAATGCTTCGCCCAATAATTCTTCGCTATTTTTAAAAGAAGAGTTTCCCTTTATCAAGCACATCAGTAGTCCTGCAAATCTTGGCTTTGCAGGGGGTAATAATATTGGCTTACATTTTGCCAAGGGTGAATTTATCTTTTTTGTTAATAATGATACTGAACTAACCCCCAATCTAATAACTGAATTAGTAAAATATTTACAGAAAAACCCGCAATGTGGTATTGTATGCCCTAAAATAAAATATTTTTATAAACCTGATACCATTCAATATGCGGGTGCTATTGGGTTGCATCCGCTCACCAGTAGGAGTTTTGACATTGGATATTTACAAAAAGATACTGGTGAATTTGATAAATATTACGTAACGGATTTACCCAACGGTGCCGCTATGATGGTTCCTGCAAAATTACTCAAAGACGTCGGACTCATGAGTGAAATATACTTCCTCTACTACGAAGAATTGGATTGGGCGGCCAGATTTAAAAAGCAGGGCTATGAGGTTCATTATAATGGCAAGGCTGAAATTTACCATAAAGAATCCGTTTCGACAGGTATAAATTCACCTTTTAAAACCTTTTATTTATACAGAAATCGTTTTTTATATATTCGCCGAAACTATAAAGGGTTTAAATGGTTGATTGCCAGTGCATTCTTTATCTTAATTTCCTCCATAACCCATATTTGTAAACATATATTAAAAAATGAAAAAGAACATGCCAATTCTATCTGGAAAGCGTTGATTTGGAATTTTTCAGAACCACATCATCAAGAACCAAACAATCATTCTTCTACCTTAATATATAAGGTAAAATTAGATTTGATTCCAACTCTATGATTCAAAATTTTAGTACTTCGATTCAATATTTTATACTCATTTATCTCACTATACAGGTGGGTTATTTGTTGTTTTTTTCTTTGGCAGGAAAAATGGGGGAAAAGATGATTTTTACTGAAGCCACAAAAATAAGGAGCATAAGGATTTTCATTCCAGGATATAAAGAAGATTCGGTTATTATTGATACTGCTAAAAATATTATTCATCAGAATTACCCTAAAGACTTCTTTGAAGTAGTAATAATAGCTGATTCTTTTGGTCAATCTACCTTAGAAACGCTAAAAACCTTGCCCATTCAGGTAGTAGAAGTAAGTTTTGATAAGAGTACCAAAGGTAAAGCCTTGCAAAAAGCTATTGAGGCAACCATCCAAAAACCTGTTGATATTGTATTGATTTTAGATGCTGACAATCATATTGCAGACGGATTTCTTCATACGGTAAATAATGCTTTTGAAAAAGGTTATGAAGCTGTTCAAGGGCATAGAACTGCCAAGAATATGCAAACCCCTTTTGCCCTTTTGGATGCTTGTACTGAGGAGATAAATAATCATATTTTTCGCAGAGGGCACATAGCAGTAGGCTTACCTTCTGCCCTCATTGGTAGCGGCATGGCTTTTGATTGGCAGTTGTTTATTAGTCTTCTGAAAGATATTGGAGACACTTCAGGAGAAGATAAAGAATTAGAATTTAGATTAGTACGCCTTGAAAAGAAGATAGCCTTTTTGGATGGTGCATACGTTTATGATGAAAAAGTGGCAAAAACTGATGTATTTAGTCAACAAAGAAGTCGCTGGTTAGCTACACAAGTAGAGTTTTTTGAAAAATATTTTATAGAGGGTTGGATTCAGTTGTTTCAAGGGAATATTGCGTTTTTTAACAAGGTCTTTCAAACATATTTATTCCCACGGGTAATGTTGGTTGCGGCATTAGGCGTATGGCTACTTTTTACCTTCTTCTTTTTACCCAAGTTTTTAGGATTCAGCATTGCTTTATTTCTTGCATTGGCGGTAGCACTCATATTAGGTATCCCTGCAAAATGGTATAATAAACAATTGTTAATGGCATTTATGCAAATTCCAATTGCCTTATTTTCTATGCTGAAAGCCATGATGGGAATTGGCAAAGCCCGTAAACAATTTATTCATACGCCTCATGGCGATTCAACACAAAAAAGTCTTTAATCATGCCTTGGGATATAATTGTTATACCTGCTATACTTAGTCTTATTTGGGGATTCAGACAAGGTTTGAAAACTAAAAATAAAAAGATATGTCGCCAAAACATGAAGCATATATTATAATTGCTCAACAAGAATGGGAACTAAATTTAGGCAGTAACGCAAGGAACTTAGCCACTGAATTTAGTAAAAAATCTGTTGTTTTATATGTCAATCCTGCGATTGATATAAAATCTATTATTAAACAAATAAGCACGATTCATGGTAGAAAAAGATTAAAATTGGCTTTAGGTTTAGGAAGAAATACTTTAAAAATTTCAGATACATTATGGGTACACACGCCCCAAACCATCTCTTTTTCCATTAATTGGCTAAAGCAAATTAGTCTATATAATTTTCTAAATGAAAGAAATGGCAAAGGCTTTTTTAAGAGTTTAAAACGGGCTATTGCGCAATTGGGCTGGACAGAAGAAAAGTGTATCGTGTTGAATGATAGCCAAATGTTTACGGGACTTTTTACAAAAAAATACTTTCAACCTTTACTTAACTTTTATTATATCCGAGATAATTTGACGGAACATCCTTATTTTAAACTTCACGGAAGTAGGATTGAACCCCAAACTATAGCTTTGGCGGATGCTGTTTTTTCAAATTCCGCTTATTTAGCAGATTATGCTCGAAGATATAATCCTACGAGTTTGGACATTGGTCAAGGCTGCGAGACAGAAATGTATCAAGCTAATATGGTACATCCAGAACCTCCAGATTTAGCTTCTATTCCACATCCTCGTATTGGTTATGTTGGATTCTTAACGGGTGAAAGATTAGATATCAATCTGCTCGAACAATTAGCTTTAGCAAAAAGTGAATGGCAAATTGTTTTAATTGGTCCAGAAGAAGTATTATTTCAACGAAGCAACTTACATACTTTAAAGAATATTCATTTTTTGGGTTCAAAAATACCAAATCAATTGCCTGCCTACATTCAACATTTGGATGTGTGCATTAATCCACAATTAATAAATGCTTTAACTGTTGGTAATTATCCGAGAAAAATAGACGAATACTTGGCCATGGGAAAGCCGACTGTTGCCACAAACACGCCAGCAATGACCATGTTTTTACCCCACGTTGAGTTGGCAGTTGGCGTGAGTGAATATCAAAAAGCCATAGAAAAAGCATTATTACCTCAAAATAATTTGCAAAGGAATGAAGCTATTGAATGTGCAAAAAGTCATACTTGGGAAGCCTGTATTCAACAAATCAATCAAGTAAAACAACAATTATTAAATATTACAAAAACTGATATCTCAGTATAATTTAGTTCGTGATTTATAAATATTACCTTGCTATTTCATGAGACTACCCTACTGGGTATCTTTGTAAAAAACTATTTGCCCGCCATGTTAAAACTTGAAAGTATCGTTTCTAAATTTAGAAACAAGCATTTTTTATCTCTCTTGGGTAACGGCTCAATGTCTGTACTCTCCATGGTAACTGTGGGTATCCTGCTGAGGTTTATGCCTAAAGATGATATAGGATATTGGTTCTTCTTTCAATCCGTATTTGTTTTGTTAGACACTTTCAGAACTGGTTTTTTGCAAGTTGCCATGATAAAATTTTATACTGGAGCCCAAAAAATCAAGGCTGATGCAGTACTGGGTTCGGTTTGGTTTTTAAGTTTGATGATAACAGGCATTTTAATTATTGTCAATCTATTTTCCATCTTCTTTTTGCCTTACATTCAAAACGTTGGTATTGTTAGTATAATTGAATGGTTCGGAATTACCTTTTTATTTACCCTTCCTTCTGCCATTGCTTCTTGGATTTTGCAATCCGACCAGCGCTTTGATAAACTCTTATTACTCCGTATCATCAATCAAGGTACTTTCATTTTAATGGTCTTGTTTGTCATCATTTTCAAAACTCTAAACCTGGAATTAATATTAATTATCAATGCTGTAAGTTCCTTTGTTGTGAGCGTCTATTGTATGACTCAGGGCTGGACTCGCATAACCACTTTTGCAAAAAGAACCAAAGAGTCCATCATGGAGCTTTTTCATTTTGGGAAATACAGTGTTGGCACAACTATCAGCACTAATCTGTTAAGGAGTTCAGATACTTTTATCATTATGTTTGTGCTGGGAGCGGCTGGTCCGGCGGCAGTTGCCATGTACACAATTCCCATGCGTCTGATGGAGATTATAGAAATTCCATTAAGAGCCTTTTTGTCAACAGGTATGCCTTCGATGTCAGAAGCTTTCAATAAAGGAAATCGTGATGAAGTGGTTTCCATTATGCAAAAATATGCAGGAACTCTCACAGTGGCACTTTTTCCTGTTTCAATTATAGCAATTTTGCTGGCAGATGTTGCGATTACATTGTTAGGCGGCAGCCAGTATTCTGGAACAAATGCTGTTTCGGTTTATCGTATTTTTATGTGTTTTGCCATGTTTTTTCCCATCGATAGATTTTTAGGAGTAACATTGGATATTATACATCAACCTCAAATTAATTTTTATAAGG
>JANPIG010000682.1:0-1524 GCA_031424875.1 Cytophagales bacterium | reverse complement strand
TATCAAAAGAGGTTACAAAAAAGTTAATTATGAAAAGGTAGGGGTTTTGTATACCTGAATATACGAATGTTCCAATAAAAATTAGGCTTAAAATCAGACGTGCCGTAACGCTGCCTAAATAGAATTGAACAAAGTTTTCACGGTTTTTGGCAAAGCCCAAATTGAGGAGAATATGATTAAGATAAGATACCGCAAAAAAGAAGACTAAAATCATCCATTTTTGAGGATGGACATATTGGGATAATCCTATTTGTGGGGCAACATAAAATATTAAACCAATGGCAATTGTGAGAGCAATAATTCTGAGCATTTTTCTAAATTTTCTTACAAATTTAAACAAGAAAAAAGGTTCACAGTCATAAATTACCGTGAACCTTTTTTGTATATAAAAATTACTTTTATTTTCCTATTTTACCCCAAAATTAATTCTACTTAATCTCATCTCGAAAAGAGCTTTTGAAAGTACACTTGAATTATTACCATATTCATCGTCAACGTATAAATCTTTGTAGCCTTCTATCATATTTAAAAGTTTTGTCAATACTACTTTCTCTCTCTCAATTGAAATTTTCAAATTATTTGTTTCTTGAATTGTAAAGAAACTCGGAACGAATAATATAGCTGCTAATGAAAATCCTATCAAAATCTGTAAAGAAGGATTTTCAGCTAAAAAGGCTTTTGAATTAGAATTTACAGACATTAAGCCTGTTGTAGTTATTACAACAAAAACAAGATATAAAGTCAATGGGGTTAATTCTTTTTTAATCTTACTTTTCAATGTTTCAATATTTACAGAGATCTTCTCCGCAAGCCCAATAAGCTCATCCATTTCTTGATAACTAATATGATTTCTATTTAAGGTTTCCATAATATTCTTATTTTGAAAATTCTGCAATTTTAGTAATCAATTCTCTAAACAATTCACGTTCAATATCTGTACCACCTAAATTGGTTTTTACTTCTTCATTATTCCAAGAAAAATCGCTCTGCCAAGCTGAAATAGGCATTATAGAACATTTAATATTTAACTCGCCAATTGATTTTAAAGTTTCGTTTAGAATTTCAACAAATGGACTATAAGCATTTGAAGAATAATAATTCATTGCTTCGTCAACTGTTTCTGGAAATAAATCGACTTTATTCACCACAATTAATACCCATTTTATTTTCCTTCCGTTTGAATAAGCCTCTCTAATTTTATCACAAGCTCGTCTAAAATAAGCAAGTTCTGATTTTAGATTATGTTGCCGCAACTTTTCTAAGGTATCAATACCCTGATTTTTAATCATTGATTCTTTGAGCGTATTGTCACGTACACCAGTAAATCCCCAATCAGTAACAAACATAACTCCCTGTAATTCATTATGCTTATTGAAGGCTTCATCAATGCCAATATCGCTTTCGGCAGTAGTTTGTCCAGGAATTACTCTTACCAAACTTGTCCATTCGCCCAACTGAATTGCTCTTGATTCTACTTGACTTGAAGTATCTGGCAATTCCCAAGAAAAATCATTGGCTTCTCCG
>JANPIG010000681.1:0-1846 GCA_031424875.1 Cytophagales bacterium | reverse complement strand
AGTCTTGATAAGTAGCACTTGCGGCAACCTTGCCCATATTTTGCTGAACCACTGGACCTTTGGGTGCAACGGGTTTCTTGGGTACTTCACTTACGGGTTTCGAAATAGCATTATAAAAAATACTGTTATTATCAGCCCATGCAATATCGTTAATCACTACGTTCAAAGGCGTTTTGTTTACTTTCTGAGCCTTTTTTGTCTTCAAATCAATCGTATATAAATCAACTGATTCATTGTTGGTTTGTGTAAAAGCAATTTTATCATCATTCGGACTCCATTGAAAATTCCCTGATTTTAGATTAATAGGCAAACCTGCAATCTGATATTCCTGACCCGTTTTTATCTCTTTCAAAGACAAACCTATTCCATACGTAGAACGACTTGGAGCAAAATTATTAGGGTTGATTCTCAAACCTGCAATCCGTAACTCGGGTTGGGCTAATTCTTCCACCGTGGGCATAGCACTACGCTCGATAATGAGCATAAAATCCCCTTTATCGTTTACGCTTACGCTTGGCGAGGGCTTGGCAATTGCCAAATTCATAATGTTTTTAGGAGGAGTTTTGTATTCAATGGCATCCTGTGCCTTGCCAGTAAAACAAAAAATAATACTAATAAAAAGAAGAAATGATTTCATGGAATTATAGTTGTTGGATGAATGAAAATTAAACCGTAAAAATAGGTTGTTTTTGATAATTTCCTAAAAAAATCATAAATCTTCTTTAACTTTATCATTCATTTCAACCCCAATTTTATGTACAGAATTAACTCCTTTTTCATTGTATTGTTTTCATTTTTCGTAATAGCGTGTACTAGTGATGATGAGGTTTTAGGTCCAGAACCAGACCAAATTAGCAATTATATCAAAACCAAAAAGTTAATAGTAACAGATTCTTCCACGGCAGGATTGAAATTTATTATGGTAAAAACCAATCCATCTGGGGCGCCATTAAAAAGCGGGCAAAGCGTAACCGTCAATTATACAGGTAAATTCATTGCGGGCAAAAAAATTGATAATGTCTTCGATTCGGGCAACTTTACTTTTATATTAGGAGCAAGACAAGTTGTAGATGGTTTCGATAAAGGAATTGCCAAAATGCGAGTTGGCGAAAAAGCAACACTTATATTTTTATCATCTTTGGGCTACGGTGCAAACGGACAAGGAAGCATCCCCGCCAATACCCCTTTATTGTTTGAAATTGAAGTGGTTTCAGCTAAGTAACTTTATATAAATCACTTGCTTGAAATGCTAAGTCTAATTATTGGCTTAGCATTTTTTATGGAGTAAAATTATTAAAATTGATAGCACTACGTAGAACCCAGCTCCCGATAATAAAGTAAAATAGCTTTATAACAAAATGTAGAGAAATTGTATTATTTTGATATTTTGGCAATTTGCCTGACATTTTTAATTGAAAATATTATTTAAATTTATATAATATAATAAACATCTAAATAATCATTTTTTCATATTTTAAAACATTGATTTTCAGTATTTTAGAAAAACCAAAAACGTTTTTCTGCTTAACTCATGTTAGATTCTCAAAAACAAATAACGTAGAAATAACATACTTTTAAGAGATTTTTTATTATTTTGTATTTAATTTTGAAATGAACCAAAATAGTATAAAACCGTTATACGGTTAAAAAGACACCCTTATGATACAATTTGAAATATTCTCAATTAAAAATAGTTTGAATCTATTCTAAAACTATTATATCAACAAAACCGAATCAATCATTACTTGATTAAAAAATTTAAGCTTATGAAATATCAAATTCACGAAGGCAACGGCTACAAGTACATCGACGAAGGCGAAGGCGAAGTCCTATTATTACTGCACGG
>JANPIG010000680.1:0-2289 GCA_031424875.1 Cytophagales bacterium | reverse complement strand
AGTTTTTCCTTCAAAGATAAAATCGCTATCTATTTAAAGGATGGTAGGATTATTATTGCTCCTTTGAGTCAATTCCCATCAATTCAAAAACTTAATAGTATTGAACGTAAAAGAATTAATATCATTGACGACCAGTTAATCATGTTTCATGATTGTGACGAAGTATTTCATTTAGAACAATTCTTGGGGCGTGAACAAGAATATAAATATCATTTCGCCTAAACCAAAATATGGACTCCCAGCAAGCAGTAGGTATTATCGTTTCAATTATTTCATCTGCCTTTTTTTCAGGGGTCGAGATGGCATTTGTTTCTGCCAATAAACTTTATTTTGAACTCCAAGCCAAACAAGGAGTCATTACAGGGCAAATTATTTCTAAATATCTCAAAAATCCCTCAAAATTTATCGGTACCATGCTCATTGGCAATACATTGTCGTTGGTGGCGTATGGTATTTTTATGGAAGGATATTTGCATCATGAAATTGAACATTTTTTCCCTATTATGAATGGCATAGCAGCAGGTTTAATTGCCTCTCTTATTGGAACAATTATTATTTTGATGACTTCTGAATTTACACCCAAAAGTATATTCCTGCTCAATCCAGATGGGTTTTTAGAAGTCCTCGCCATTCCTATCTTGATTATTAATACTATTATGTATCCGCTTGTGTGGGCCATTGTTGGATTATCCAAATGGTTCATTAACAACGTGTTGCGTTTAGAATATTCCGAAGAACGCCCTGCTTTTGGTCTGACAGATTTGAACAATTATCTTCAGAATCTCAATCGTAAAATCTCAATGGAAGAGGAAACCGAAGTTGATACTAAAATTTTCAATAATGCGCTGGAATTTAAGCAAGTACGAGTGCGAGATTGTATGATTCCAAGAACGGAAATTGTGGCAGTAGATATTGAGAATGGCATGGATGAATTAAAAAAAGTGTTTGTAGAAAGCAACCATTCACGGGTTTTGGTTTATAAAGAATCAATGGAAGATGTGTTGGGATACTGTCATTCATTATCAATGTTCAAAAAACCCAAGGAAATACAAGGCATTCTTACACCCATCCCAATTGTACCTGAAGCCATGCCCGCAAAGGATTTATTGTTCAAGTTTTCTAAAGAACATAAGTCCTTAGCATTGGTGGTAGATGAATTTGGAAGTACTGCTGGATTAGTCAGTATGGAAGATGTAATGGAACAAATTTTTGGCGAAATTGAAGATGAATACGACGATAAAGAAGACCTCACCGAGAAGCGAATTGATGAAAAAACTTATATCCTTTCGGGCAGATTAGAGATTGATTATTTGAACGATAAATACGAATGGAATCTTCCTGATGGCGACTATGATACGCTCGGAGGAATGATTATAAGTGTGAATGAAGACATCCCAGAACTAAATGAAGTAATTGTATATCAGCCATTTAGCTTTCAAATTATGGAAATGACCGACACAAAAATCAATTTAGTAAAACTGACAATCGTGGGGGAGATTGAGCAAAAATCTGATACTTATTCGATGAAACATTGATTTTTCGATGCTCGTTTTTCGATGTTTGATGTTCGTTAAATCCGAACATCGAAAAACGAACATCAAACCGAAGCGTCGGTCGCATCGAATAAAACTTTCGCTAAAGTATCCACCTTCATCTCCGTTTCATACCATTCTTTCACAGGATTTGAATCTTCAGTAATGCCACATCCTGCATAAAAAGTAGCCTCATTTCCTTGAATTTTCATGGTACGAAGGTTCACAAAAATATGACTTTCTTCTTGAATATTTACAGGTCCTAAAAAACCACTATAAAATTCTCTATCATGTAATTCTTGTTCGGCAATAATCTTCAAGGCTGGGACTTTGGGCATACCACAAACTGCTGAAGTAGGGTGCAATAATTCCAACATTACCGTCCCCAATTGTGGAAAATTAACTTCCTTAGTATCAACTATATAGTCGGTACGAAGATGCATTAAATTCCCTGCTTGAATAGTTTTGGGACCACTTTCATGATATTCTCTTAAACGAATTTTCTTGAAACATTCAATGATATAACGACTCACATAAGCCTGTTCTTCAATCTCTTTATGCGACCAGCGAATCTCTCCAGCCGATAATTTTTGACCTTGTTCACCCAACGCTGGTTGCGTACCTGCCAAGGACATCGTTCTAAATAATCCGTCTTTATCTACACTCACGAGTGTCTCGGGCGTAGCTCCTAACCAAAAACACTGATAATCAGGCAAATACACTAATGAAACAAAGGCGTTTGGATAAGTACTGCACA
>JANPIG010000679.1:0-4349 GCA_031424875.1 Cytophagales bacterium | reverse complement strand
CAATTTACCGATAAAATTAAGGGTTTCAAAGCCTGAATATTATCAAGAGGAGGTTATGATCAGAACTGATAAAAATAATTATTTAAATATAGGTCTATACCCTTACCAAGTATTAGAAAATTTTGCAAATTCAATTGAAGATAATTCTATGGAAAAAATGGATTCAGTTAGGAATCTAAGCTCCATTTCTCAGAAAGAAATTGTTATTAATGAACCTCAATTCCCTGATATCACCGATGAAATCCTCTTTCCCTCTTCGCCCATTGCTGATTCTACCTTGTATCAAAATTCATTTGATAAATTCAAGAAAAAATTAGGAAAAGTATTAGTAAATCGTTCACAAAGAATTAATGCTCAAAACGTTAGAGATTCATTGAGTCGTAGATTTCAGTTTTCAATTCTGCCATTTTTAGGAACAAATCGTTTGCTTTCGGGAAGTATCAAAAACGATTATTCTGTCAATTTATTAATGGGTTATGCCGGTGGAATACGTAAATTAGAAGTGGGAGGATTAGTAAACGGAGTTCGTAATGATGTTGAAGGATTGCAATTGGGAGGCATGGGAAATATTGCGGGTGGAAAAGTCTTAGGGGGGCAAATCGGTGGCATTTTTAATATAGCTGGAAATTTAGCAAATGGCATTCAAATCAGTGGTATTTTCAACACCACTATTAAGCAATCAAGCGGTTGGCAAATTGCACCTTTCAATTTTGCCCATAAAATAGTGAAAGGAGGCAAGCAAATTGGGTTTATCAATATTGCAGACTCTACGGAGACTACTCCCATCGGTTTGCTGAGTTTTGTGGGTAGTGGCAACGGTTATAAACGTTTAGAATTATCAGTTGATGAGAACTTGACGGGTAGTTTTACTTTTAAAACGGGGGTAAAGAAATTTTATAATATCTTGGCACTACATTATAATTTCACTCGAACTCAAGAAATTTTTGGCATTGGCTATGGTATTGGTAAAGCCTATCAGTTGGGACATTCATGGATGATGAATACTGACCTAACTACTAATTTACTGATTGAATACGATGAATTTAATCCGAATGTAGCTTCACTCTACAAATTAGACATCAGTTTTGAAAAGCAAATTGCCCGAAACGCCGCTATCACTTTTGGACCTTCCCTGAAATATATGGAAATAGACGAATATAATCTGACCTCTTGGCAAACTAAACCCTTTAATAAAATACCCAATTATCAAAGCATTTCTTCTTCAGCAACCACCACGTTTTGGATTGGTTTTCAGATGGGCTTACGGATTCGTTCCACAAGGTAGTTTTCAGAAGATTAATGTTGGTAAATTATTTTTTCATAAAAAGCCTTTTTCCCCATCATAATTTTAACAAAATACGTCCCAGTTGATAGATTGACATTTTTTAATGGAATGGTCAATATATTTTTCTGGTTTGGCAGTACATTATTTAATTGGCTCAAAATGGGTTTCCCTAAAATATCAACGATATTTAATTCAGTTTTCGAGGAATTATCTGCCATTAATTCTATCGAAATATTTCCATTAGTCGGATTTGGGAATACTTTTATTCCTCCGTTCTCAAACTCACTTTCGATTGCCGTTGGAATGATTGCTTCCAAAAAAGTGAGCGTAACCACAATTCCTTTAGAAAAAGTAGGCAATTTTAATGACTGCGTTTCACCTATGGATGCGTAACTATTTATCTCAGTATTTGCCCCTGTGAGGATATTGGTGTAGATAATTTTATATTTTCCGAGTGGCAAACTTGACAAATTCAGAGATACGCCCGACAGATTATCTTGTAAGTTTTCATCGTAAATTATGGCGTAATAATTTTTGGCAGAAGCCACGCCAACTGTAGTTAAATTAGTACCCAAAATCGTTGCAGAGGGGTTCCAATCTTGCAATTTTGTTTCTTTTACAAAATCTTTTTCTTTCACAAATGCCGCTGGGAATTTGAATAAATTTGCCCAATCTGGATTAGTATAATCATCCCAAAGCCACATTAAATGAGGTACTTGCGACATTATTCCTGTCCAAATAGAGATTCTCTGTTTTTCAAAAGGGACTTTTGCAGTACTCACATCCTCTCCGTATTCTCCATTAATTACCCCTGTACGACTAAGATTTTCTTTAAATTTTTTATCCTGTGCATTTTGTGTAGGTAATAATTTTGCATTATATAAATGATATTGAACCACATCCAAACCCGTCAGTTTATCCATGCTTAAACATTGGTTATCATCGGCACTGGTAGTTACGATGTGCTTAAAAGCATCAATGGATTTAATATATTTTCCCATTTCGTCGTGCCAAGTTAATACTGCTGATTTCCAAGTGGCAGTTTGGCTATTATGAATGCCTGTAAATTGGACTTCGTTGAATAATTCCCACGCAAATACTGTACTTGAATATCCCCAACGAGCTACAATATATCGCAATAATTTTTTTGTACTTTTCTTGACAGATTCGTTGTAAAAGAATTCTTCAGCACGTGTTAGTGGTCCTCCTAAGGCAACATTATAGGGATTGTCTGACCAGTTTGAATTTACATTTTCTGAGAACATTCCATGTTGAAACAGCACCAATTGGAGGCGAATATTTTTTGCCGAAGCTAAATTCAGTATGGAGTCTTGCATGGCAGCGGCTTGCTGACTGTACACGCCAATCCCGCCCGTGTAGCCATCTTTTTTCCACTCCAAAGCCTGCCGATTGAAGGGTACTTGCCAGTAACGTACCAAGTTGGCATTGGCATCCGAAAGATTATTAATGATGGTGGTATAATTGGCGGTTGAGTTCCATCCTACGTTGATTCCTAAAGGATAGAAAGGTTCGCCCGTTTGATGGCGGTAATATTGTTTATTGTCGGAATCTATGCCGATCATACCTTTTTTAGGAGCTTGTTTAAATTCTAATGTGTAGGTGGAGGTGCTGGAAACGCCATTTTTATCTGTCAATTTCAACATTACTTTATGCGTACCCATTTGTGGTGAAGAAAATCGAACAGCCCAGTATTGCGTGGTTGAATCAACTTTCCATTGGTTATTTTCAAAAAATCCTTTGATGAAATAATAACAAGGTACAGTCATTTTTTTTCCATCAGGTAAAGAAATTTCTGCATCAACGCTTACTTCATCGGGGTCATATACGTTTTTATAATCGTTTAGTAACACGAAATTTCCTTCAATTTTCTGGTTAATTGAGAAATCTGTGGATGCCCAATTGGGTTTGCTAATTTGTTGATTTGCTTGAAAAATTATGATAGTCGCTTCTTTTTTTGCAGCAACTCCTTGATTATTCGTAACGGTCATGCTTACCTTATAAACCCCTTCATTGGCAAACATTTTGGATACTTTTGCACCCGTTGCTTTTGTACCATCCTGAAAATCCCAAGCAATTGAAACAGCCCCCCCAGCATTGGCATCATAAGAGCCGCTTCCATCAAAATTTATGGCTTGATTTACCTGTGCTTTCAAGGCAGAAGTTTTCAAAATTGCGATAGGTTCGCCATTGGGAGAAGCAGAATTATAGAGTTTAAAATCATCTAAATAAACATCGGCTTCTGCTTCATTATCGACCGAAACTGCCACCTCAATGCGGTCAAATTCTTTGTTTAATACTTTTGATAAATCATATCTACATTCCGTCCATTTATTGGCTTCTGGTTGAAAGTTATAGTCATTTGCCCATGCTTCAGAAATCAACGTTGAACCCAGCCAAAACTTCGGAAATACTCGTCCTTTGGTTGTACTTCTTACTTTAAAAGACAGAACGTCATTACTTTTTATAGCGACTTTTGAAGCAAAATCAAAAGCAATAAATTTCCAATTTGTCGCTTCTTTCTTGTAATAAGCCACTTTTGAGCTTGAGTTGCCAGTTTTGTCAGGATTGTCAACCACTTTTGCATCTTTGCCATAGCCAAATTTTGGGGTGGTGGCAGGCGTTTCAAAATCGGCTATTATTTGAGCGAACAATTGGCTTTTTGTGAGTAATAAAAGCACGCATAGCGTAAAGATATTTTTCATGTTGATGTGATATTATTTATGCGTTTCAAAATTTCCATACATGCCCGTGCATTATGATAGGGACATTTCCAGAAACCTATTTTATCTTCGTTTTTCATGGGTGAATAATCCTCATAAACTCCCCAAATCCATTCACCTTTTTCGTAATCTTTCAAATATTTTTTCGTAAAATCCCATAGCCCTTGGATGATGGAAAGGTATTTTGGATTATGGGTAATTTGGTAAGCGTTCATAAATCCAACCATTCCCTCGGCTTCCACCCACCATTCACGGTGCGTATCATAGTGGTTTTTGCTGGAATCAAATTCGTGAATCATACTGCCATCGGGTTGCAAACCTTC
>JANPIG010000678.1:0-4405 GCA_031424875.1 Cytophagales bacterium | reverse complement strand
GAAAATATCTGAATTAGGATTCGTTGGATTAGTAGATTTTTGGATTTTATTATATCAAATTTTAATCCAAAAAATCCAAAAATCCCATGAATCCCAGTTCATACAAAAACTCCCAAAATCACTGGTTTTCAATATTTCGGAATAAAATTACAGGTTAAAACCTACGGTACAATGTTAAAACAATTTCAAATAAAGCCGTTATTCTTTTCAAAAAAAATTGCCTTTTTGTTGTTTAGCGTGATGTTTTCAAGTTGTCAAAAACAACATAAATCAGCTTTATTTTTTACTAATCTACCGTCTTCCGAAACCAATATTACCTTCAATAATCAAATTACTGAAAGTGATTCAGTCAATTTCTACACCAACGAATATATGTACATTGGTTCGGGCGTTGGCGTTGGCGATTTTAACAATGATGGTTTGCAAGATGTGTTTTTCGGTGCGAGTCAAGTGGGTTGTAAAGTGTACTTGAATAAAGGAAAGTTTCAATTTGATGATATTTCCGATAAAGCTGGAATCAACAAAACGCAATGGGTTACGGGTGTGAGTGTGATTGACATAAATCAGGACGGTTGGCAGGACATTTATCTTTGTGTTTCCCATTTTAAAGAGCCTTTAAAACGAAAAAATTTGCTTTTTATAAATCAGGGTGGACAAATTCCGACCTTCAAAGAACAAGCGGAAGCGTACGGTTTGGCTGATACAGGATTTTCAACGCAAGCCGCTTTTTTAGATTATGACAAGGACGGAGATTTGGATATGTACCTACTAAACCACAAACTTTTTGAGCCACAACCCAATCGTTTAGTTCCCGTTGATTCTTCTGGAAATGCTCCTGCAGCAGATAAATTATACCGAAATGATTTTCCAGAAAAGCATTTTACTGATGTTTCAAAACAAACTGGAATTAAGGAAGATGGCTACGGTTTGGGTATTGTCATTGCCGATTTGAACCAAGATAATTTTCCCGATATTTACGTAGCAAACGACTATTTGAGTAACGATTGTCTTTGGTTGAACGATAAAAAAGGGCATTTTACGAACATTATTTCCAAAGCAACCAAACATCAAAGTTTCAGTAGTATGGGCGTTGATGCGGCTGATATCAACAATGATTTACTACCCGATTTAGCGGTATTGGACATGATGCCAAATTCCAACGAACGCAAAAAAATGATGGTTTTGGGCTTCACACCCGAAAAATTTGAGATGCAAAGAAATCTTGGTTATCAGCAACAATTTTCCAGAAATATGTTGCAGTTAAACCAAGGGAATAGACAAAATAATGAACCACTTTTTTCCGAAATTGGGCATTTGGCGGGCATTGCCGAAACGGATTGGAGTTGGAGTATTTTGATGGCAGATTTTGACAATGATGCTTGGAAAGATATGCACATAAGCAATGGACTTGCCAAGGATTTGACCAATAACGATTTCATTGCTTTTACCCAAGAAGAAAAACCAAGCGAATACAGTTTTGGCGGTGGAAATTCGCAAAGTATTAGTAATGAACAAGTTAAAAATTGGCGTAACAGATTGGATGAATTTGAACCCGTTAAAAAGACCAATTTTTTCTACCATAATAATCAAAGTTTAACTTTTGAAGACCAATCAAATTTGGTAGGAATTACTGAAAAATCTATTTCACAAGGAGTCGTTTATGCCGATTTGGATAATGATGGAGACTTGGATTTAGTGGTCAATAATATGAATCAGGAGGCGTTTGTGATGCGAAATGAATTACGTAAATCAACCGCTGATACTACTCATAATTTTTTAAGAATTGAGCTAAAAGGAAATGTTGGAAATTTGAATGGAATTGGGGCTAAGGTGTTGATTTACAGCAAGAATCAAGTGCAAAGTGCTGAACAATCTCCCGTTCGAGGCTATGCGTCAACGGTGGATAATCGTTTACATTTTGGTTTAGGGAATAGTAAAAAAGTTGATTCTTTAAAGATAATTTGGGCGAGTGGGAAAGGACAAACTTTACGGAATCTAAAAGTAAATCAGTCCGTAATTTTGACTGAAAAAGTGGCTAATTTTTTACCAACGTTAACACTGTTGTCTGTATCTCAGATGACATTTACGTCGCCTTTGTCTGTGTCTTCAGAGACAATAAATTTCAAACACCAAGAAACGCCATTTTTTGATTATTACATTCGTCGATTACAACCACAAAAATATTCACAATTAGGGCCTTGCATGGCAAAAGGTGATATAAATGGGGATAAATTAGAAGACATTTTTGTGGGTGGAGCAGCCCGACAATCGGGAAAATTATTTGTACAAAAACAAGATGGCAATTTTGACGCAAAGGATTTAGAAACCTTTGGAAAAATGGAAGAAGATTTGGCTGCTGAGTTTTTCGATGTCGATAATGATAAAGATTTAGACTTAATAATTACGGGTGGAAGTACCGAATATCCAAGAGGTTTTCTGTCTGTTCCAAGATTATTTTTAAATGATGGTAAAGGAAATTTCAAGAAAAATGCGAATGCTTTTCCTCAAAATATAAATGTGCTTTCAAGTACGATTGCCGTAAATGATTTTGATAAAGATGGCGATTTAGACCTATTTATTGGCGGTAGAATTGACAATGAAAATTTTCCGAAATCGCCAAAGAGTTTTCTGTTTGAATATAATCGAGGAGTATTTAAAGACGTAACGGATTCATTCAGTAGTAATTTTAAAGATTTAGGAATGATAACGGAGGCACTTTGGATGGATATTGATAATGATAAAATTGAAGATTTAGTCGTGGCTGGCGAATGGATGTCGATTCGTTTTTTTAAGAATACAAAAAAGAAACTCGTTGAAATTACGGATAAAACGGCTTTGCAAAATAATACAGGAATGTGGCGTACATTGGCTTCAGCAGATTTAGACGGCGATGGAGATTTGGATTTGGTAGCAGGGAATTATGGGCAGAACAATAAATATCACGTTTCGGCAGAACGTCCTTTTTATCTTTTTGCCAAAGACTTAGACAATAACGGAAGTAATGAATTAATGCCAGCATATCACATTCGTAATGGTAAAGGAAAATTTGAATTATTCCCAGATTTTGATCGTAATCAAATTGCCGAACAAACGCCCATTATCAAGAAAAAATACTTGTACCATAAAGATTTCGCCCAAGTTACGATGAATCAATTGGTGGATGATTTTGGGAAGGACAATTTATTAAAATTAACCTGTGAAAATACCAAAAGTGTATGGTTAGAAAATAGGGGAAATGGGCAATTCAAAAGCCATGATTTGCCAATTGAAGCCCAATTTGCACCCGTGAATTGCCTCTTAATTTCTGATTTTGATGGCGATGGGAAACAAGATATTTTGTTGGCTGGCAATGAATATCAAACCGAATATTCAACGGGTAGAACTGACGCTTCTTTGGGTTTACTTTTAAAAGGAAATGGCAAGGGAAATTTTAAAAGTATTCCGCCTTACAAGAGTGGATTTTTGGTAGAAGGAGATGTAAAATCAATGTTGTTGGTTGATAATCAAGTAGTTGTGGGAATTAATAATGAGTATGTTAGAGTGTTTAATACAAGATTTAAGGATTTGAATATCGTTGCAAAATCTAAAAAATAATTACCAAATAAATTTCTAATGAAAAAAATATTATTCCTTTTATTAATTGCCAGTCAAACGATGGCTCAGTTGGTTGAGCTGCCAAATGGCAATCCAATTATCAAAAATAAATTCACCGCTGACCCTGCAGCATTGGTTTATAAAGATAAAATGTACATTTATGCAGGACACGACGAAGCCCCTAATCGGGAACAGCGTTATGTGATGAATGAGTGGTTAGTTTTCTCTTCTTCCGACATGAAAACGTGGACAGAACACCCTGTACCCATGAAAGTGACAGATTTTGCGTGGGCAAAAGGGGATGCTTGGGCCTCGCAAGTGGTGGAGAGAAACGGTAAATTTTATTGGTACGTTGCCGTTGAACACGGAACAATTCAAGGAAAAGCCATTGGTGTTGCGGTAGCAGATAATCCACTTGGACCTTTCAAAGATGCTAAAGGTTCGGCAATTATTACGAATGATATGACCAAAGGAGCAACCATTTCTTGGGATGATATTGACCCAACCGTTTTCGTAGATGATGACGGTCAGGCGTATCTTTTTTGGGGAAATACTGCTTGTTATTACGCAAAGTTGAAACCAAATATGATAGATTTAGACGGTGAAATTAAGCAAGTAAAAGTCCCAACCAAATTCACCGAAGCCCCGTGGGTTCATAAACGTAAAGGCATTTATTATCTGAGTTACTCAATTGATTTTCCCGAAAAAACCGTTTATGCAACCAGCAAAAGCATTAATGGCCCGTGGAAATTTGAAAGTTTAATTTGTGAAAACGCAGGAAATTGTAATACCAATCACCATGCAATTGTGG
>JANPIG010000677.1:0-1350 GCA_031424875.1 Cytophagales bacterium | reverse complement strand
TTTTCAAGTTTCAAATTTTCAGATTTAGATTTAATATAAGTGAGGTTTATTCCGTAATTTTAGTAATCAAAATTCATCCTAAACAATCAAAACTATGGGGAAATTTCATGACTCAATCCTACCTGCTCATAAGGAATTTATTGAAAAACAGCATATCTTTTTCGTAAGTACGGCTCCACTGAGTGCCGACGGACACGTTAATCTCTCGCCCAAAGGTTTAGATTGCTTTCGGGTTTTGTCAGACAATAAAGTGGCGTATATGGATTTGATTAGTAGCGGCAACGAGACCTCTGCCCATACACTCGAAAACGGACGGATAACCATTATGCTTTGCGCTTTTGATGGTAACCCCTTGATTTTGAGGCTATATGGAAAAGGATTTACCGTTTTGCCTGACTCCGAAGAATGGGAAAATTATGCCTCTCATTTCAAAATATACCCCAGCACCCGACAAATCATGGTGGCAGATATTGATTTGGTACAGACTTCCTGCGGCTTTGGCGTACCCCTATACGACTACAAAGGCGAGCGAGACATCCACTTTGATTGGGCAGCAAAAAAAGGCAAAGAAGGAATGCACGAATATTTGAAAGAGAAAAATTTGGTTAGTTTGGATGGTTTGGTAACTGATTGGGGGAAGGCTGATTCCTCACAAAAATAAATCCTCCATCGTAACTTGATTTTGGACTAATTCATGGACATATTCATTGTTTTTCAACCCATAAGTGATAATAAAAGTTGGGAAAATTACTTTTCTCTTGGAATTTGGGTGGTTGGCTAATGCTGCAATTTTATTCCTTAATGACATTGCTTCGCTTTTCGAGATAACATAATCAGCCTTAGAGAATTTTATTTCGCAAAGATTCAAAACTCGGTCGGCTCTATCAATAATTAAATCTATTTGAGCCCCTCCGTTTTCATTTTCATATCGCCATGGGCTTATCTGACACGATACGGCTTGCAATTTCAAGGCATTTAATATTTGTTGAATATGATTAAAACAAATCAACTCGTAAGCCAAACCAGCCCAAGAGAGCCAAACAGATGTATTTGCTTTTAGATTCCATTCATTATCACCCAACGTTACATTATCATTTAAAAATTGATGATGAAATAGCACAAAATGGTCGGTCAATTTATACAAGGATTGGTTTTTTTTAGTGCCAAAGGGATGATATTTTTTAATAAATCCAGATTCCGTTAGTTCATCTATTACTTCCGTTAAGGTTCCGCCTGAAGCGAGTTTAGTTTTGTCTGCTAACTCGTTGCGAGTAAACCCAGCTGATTTTTTTAGACATTACTTTCAAGACCAGTTCATGATTTTTGGCATTATCAAAAAGCGATTTCAAC
>JANPIG010000676.1:0-1505 GCA_031424875.1 Cytophagales bacterium | reverse complement strand
ATTGTGGTAAATGGTGTACCCATCGACAATACTAATTTTGGAACAAATCCAGGAAATGCAGGGGCTGATAATTCAGTAGGTGTAAGAGGTGGAGGTAATACTTCTGACGGTGGCGATGGACTTTCAAGTATAAACCCTGATGACATTGAAAGTATGAGTGTTTTGAAAGGTGCAACGGCTGCGGCACTTTATGGTTCTCGGGCAAAAGATGGTGTAATAATGATTACAACCAAAACCAAAGGCGATGGTAGAGGCATTGGCGTAACTTATAATACAAATTTTACCAATGATACTCCTTTGGATTTCACTGATTACCAATACGTTTATGGTCAAGGTGAGAATGGCGTTCGCCCCACCACAGCCAATCCAACTTCGGGGCAATGGTCTTTTGGGGAAAAGTTTCAACCTGGCATGACGCAGGTTTTGTTTGATAATGTAACCGTACCATATCAGGCTGTATATAACCGTATTCACAATTTTTATAGAGATGGGTCAAATTTTTCTAATACCATATCTCTTAATTCCGCCAATGCCAACGGAGGCTTCAATCTTTCTTTTTCAAATACTGATAATAAAGGCATTGTTCCCAATAATACATTCAATCGTAAGACCATCAATTTTGGTTTTGCCTATGAATTATCGAAGAATATTAGCTTTGCGGGTAATGCCAATTATTCAAACGAATTTAATAAAAACCCTCCCAATATTGCCAATCAAGATAACTCAATTCCTACGGCTGTTGCAAATATGGCCAATTCAATGCCTTTTGATTTATTGGAAGCTAAAAAATATGATGCAAATGGCGATGAGTTTGTGTATTCACGATTCAGAAATCGAACTAATCCATACTTTACGCTTTCTGACCAATTTCAGAATATAACCAGAGACCGTTTGTTTGGCAATATATCTGTAAAATATAAGGTTATGCCATGGTTATTTGTACAAGGTAGAATTGGCCAAGATTATTGGTCAAGAGATCAAGATTATAACAACTTTCCAACTGGGCAAGCCTCTCTCGGACCAGCACCTGCAGGTTTTGTGAATGGCATATATACACAAGAGTCAAGAAGGTTTAGAGAGACCAATGTCGATATATTGATTTCGGGTAGTAGAACCTTTGGTGATTTTGGAATAGATTTCAATGTGGGGGGCAATCAAATGTATCGTCGTTCTGATTTGAATTCTGTTCAAGCCACTGATTTTGTGGTTCGTGGACTTTATACCGTCATGAATAGTAGAGTAAAAGATCCTCAATATGGTTTATCGGAAAGAGCTGTTAATTCGATTTATGGTTCGAGTGAATTTTCATATAAAAACTATTTATTCTTGAATGTAACTGCCCGAAATGACTGGTTTTCAACACTTTCACCTGAAAATAGAAGTATTTTATATCCATCAGTATCTGGGAGTTTTGTTTTCTCTCAAGCGATGGAAATGCCCAGTTGGTTGAATTTTGGTAAACTAAGAGCTGCTTATGCAGAGGTGGGAAGTGATACCGATGTGTC
>JANPIG010000675.1:0-1010 GCA_031424875.1 Cytophagales bacterium | reverse complement strand
CAGTTGCCATAAATTCGATACCACAACATGAGGTAGCAAAAGGCAGGGGCCAAAGCGAATTGGCACGGGCAAGACCTACTAAATCATCTAATTTTCCAGCGAAGAATCCTTGTCCTTCTATCCCATCAGGGGCTTCAACTGTATTTATTTTTCTGTCGCTCATTTTTTCGGTTATTAGTTATTAGTTATTAGTTATTGGTTATCAGTCTGGCAATTTATCGCTCTATCTGTACTTCCAATAATCAAAATAACTAAACCGTAATCTAAATATTTTATATACTTTCTAAACGCCGTATTTTAAAGAAAAGTTTTTATTTTTTTTTGATAAAATCTGTTTGAAGAAACCAACCACCTGTAACTAATAACTACTTTTCCCAAGTTAAAACGCCCTTTTTGATAACGTAAATAAAACCTACTAACAATAAGCCCATAAAAACTAACATTTCCAAGAACATATCTACAGCAATGCCTGATGATGATTTTACCCAACCCATGAAGTTTACTGCCCAAGGATACATAAATATAATTTCTACATCAAAAAGTACGAAGAGAATAGCTACTAAGAAATATTTTACCGAGATGGGTGTACGGGCATCTCCAATCGACTCGATTCCACACTCAAAAGCATCATCTTTTAGTTTACTATGTCGTTTTGGTCCGAGCCAGTGCGTTGCCGCCATCGTTGCTACTATAAAAGCTAATGCTGCTCCTAATTGCACAATGATAGGAAGGTAGTCTGAGGGTTGATTATTCATGTTATTTGTAACCACATAGTAATCGTGGAAAGCATAGAGAATTTAGTGAATCTCCGATTTAGACTATTCATCAATTAAGTGATAAATTTTAGTTAATTCATTGATTATGAAATACTATGCTTACAAACAACTACATGGTTTTTGTTTCGTTGTTGAATTAAGTCGCAATTTACTTATAAAATTTTGTTTACGACATTTTTTTGTGGTTAAAATTGATTGTTTTTAACCGCAAGGACGCAAGGTCGCAAAGTTTTT
>JANPIG010000674.1:0-3377 GCA_031424875.1 Cytophagales bacterium | reverse complement strand
GTACACGTATTTATATGTCTGCCGATAAAATATTGGGCAGTTACTTTACCCCCGTTACTAAAGCAAAAGTTTATATTGTGGATGAAAAAGGTGTTAGAGAAGATTTGGTTGAACAAGTTACTAAAGGAACTTATTTAACTTCATCAAAATTTGCGGGTAGAGTCGGTGGAACATACACCCTCAACATTGAGACCATTGATGGTAAAAAATACCAATCGACAGCTGAAACGATGAAACCTGTTCCAGAAATCGAAAACTTAATCACCCAATTTGAGGTATTAGATAATTATGCAAAAGGTGACACTCGCAGAGGAGGCTTTAATATTTATGTAGATCTTCAAGACCCTTCCACTCCGGGCGACAATTATCAGTGGTATTGGAAACATTACCAAAGAGCTAATATTTGCGAAACTTGCGTAGGGGGTACTTATAATTTTTTCACGAATGCTTGTGTGTATCCAAGAGTACCAACCGAACAAATTTGGAATTATCTCTGCGATGGTGACTGTTGGGATATTTCATTTTCAACCGATTTGAATATATTTTCAGACACTTATTTAAATGGTCAAAGAATAACAGGTAAACAAGTAGCAAGAATTCCATTTGATGGCGTTTCAAAGTATTATTTACAGTTTGAACAAAGGGGTATTACTCGTAATTCCTATAATTATTATCAAGGGCTTAATGCACAAACGCAAAACACGGGAACACTTTTTGATGTTCCCGCTGAGACTCGCTTTAGCTTTAATATAAAATCACTCGTTAATCCAGAGGAAAAAATATTAGGAATTTTTGATGTATATTCTGTTCGTAAAAAAATATTCTATGTTGATAGAAGTGTTGGAATAGGAAGTGAAATCCCCGTAACAAGTCCTGTTTTAGGAGATGTCTTTTCATGCCCTCCTGGGGGTCCTGCCACTTGCAAAGACAAAGTTCAATGTGCCGAAGGACTATATCGCACTCCTTTTAAACCTAATGGCTGGAAAGATTGATACCTAAACAAACAATGATTAAAATAGTTGATTATTTTGAATTTATTTCAAATATGTAATCTTTAACGCCAATGAAAATGAAACAGAGCTTATATTTTATTTCGTTTTTAATGATGATTTCTTGCATTAGGCCAATTGATAATTTTGAGCAGATTACTGTAAAACAATTTCTGACGATAGATGCTGAATTAACTGACCAAGCTACTACTCATAAAGTGCGTTTAACTTACTCTGTGGGCAATTTTAACGGCAATAGTTATTTTGCACCCCTAACAAAAGCTAAAATTTTTATTACGGATGAAGCCAATAATAGAGAAGATTTTATTGAACAACCTGGCAAAGATGGAGAAGGAAATTATTTTAGTTCTCCTAAATTTAAAGGAAAAGTAGGCGGAACTTATATTTTGAATATTGAAACACAGCAAGGTACAAAGTATCAGTCCTTACCTGAAACTATGAAAGCAGTTCCTGAAATAGAAAACTTGATAACTCGCTTTGAAGTAAACGATATCTATGACCGAAATGACCCTCGGCGAGCAGGTTTCAATGTTTACGTAGATTTTCAAGATTCGCCCACAAAGGGTGATAATTATCAATGGAAGTGGAAGCATTATGAAAAAGATTCTATCTGCAAGACTTGTTTAGCAGGAAGTTATGATTTTAAATTGCAAAAATGTATTGATGCCATAGCAGGAATGACTCCAAGGACTTTGAGTTATATTTGTGACGGCAATTGTTGGGGAATTTCAACTTCCAATGATATTAATATTCTATCGGATACGTATCTGAATGGTCAACGAATAACCGGCAGGCAAGTTGTCAGAATACCTTTTAGTGATTACACACCCTATTATTTACAACTGGAGCAACGTGCGATAAACGTGAATTCTTATACCTATCATCAAAGCCTGGCCGTTCAAACTCAAAGTAATGGAACACTATTTGACGTACCAGCCGAGACTAAATTTAGCTATAATATCAAATCTACAACCAATCCTGAAGAGAAAATTCTGGGAATTTTTAATGTATATTCTGTCCGAAAGAAAATATTTTATATCAATCGACGTGAAGGCGTTCCTCAAAATGAATTGCCTGTTTATCCAATTCTTGATGGTGAGGTGGTTAGATGTCTTCCTCCTAACCCCTGCCCAGTTCCTTGCATAGAAAGTGCCACCAGAACTAAAATAAAACCGGAAGGTTGGAGGGAATAGTGTTATTTTTGTAAAAATTATCTTAAAATCTTATTCAGCTAAATTGATATTCTATTTATTTTAATAAAGGCAATTTAGTATTCAGTAAAATGCAAAAAGTATTATTTATTGACCGTGATGGCACAATTATCGTTGAACCACCCACTGATTTCCAAGTTGACTCTCTGGAAAAATTAGCATTTCTTCCAAAAGCCATTTCAAACCTCAGGAAAATTGCTGAAGAGTCTGATTTTGAGTTGATTATGGTAACTAATCAGGATGGTTTAGGAACAGACTCTTTTCCAGAAGAGACCTTTTGGTTGCCCCAAAACAAAATGTTGGAAATTTTGGAAGGTGAAAATATCCATTTCGCTGATATTTGTATCGACCGTACTTTTGAACACGAAAACGCTCCAACTCGCAAGCCGAGAACGGGAATGTTAGAGAAATATTTTGATGTTGAAAAATACGATTTAAAAAACTCATTCGTCTTAGGCGACCGTCTGACAGACGTTCAATTAGCCATAAATTTAGGCGCAAAAGCTATATATTTGGGTGAAAAATCTTTTGAAAATACAGCCCAAGAAGAAGTAACGGTTTTACAATCAAGCGATTGGGATGAAATTTATCAGTTCCTAAGATTACCCGAACGCAAGGCCTCAGTTGAAAGAATTACTAAGGAAACCAAAATCTGGATTGACTTAAATTTAGACGGAAAAGGCAAGTCAAAAATTGAAACAGGATTAGGCTTTTTCGACCATATGCTCGACCAATTAGCCAAACATTCAGGGGCAGATTTGACTGTAAAAGTAGAAGGCGACCTCCATATAGACGAACATCACACCATTGAAGATACGGCTCTGGCTCTCGGAGAGGCATATTTGAAAGCATTAGGGGATAAAAAAGGCATTGCACGATACGGATTTCAATTATTACCGATGGATGAAGCCTTAGTACACGCCGCCATAGATTTTTCAGGCAGGAATTGGATGGTTTGGGATGCAAAATTCAGTAGAGAAAAAATTGGAGAAATGCCAACAGAAATGTTTTTCCACTTCTTCAAATCATTTACAGACACTGCCAAATGTAATCTAAACATCAAAGCCGAAGCCGACAATGAGCATCATAAAATTGAAGCCATTTTTAAAGCCTTCGCCAAAGCCATCAAAATGGCAACAAAGCGTGAAATCAAAGA
>JANPIG010000673.1:0-5872 GCA_031424875.1 Cytophagales bacterium | reverse complement strand
TGATTTTGAACCTTATTGAGGAAGTTAGTCAAACCCATGCCCTTGGGATAATCTCCCCAACCCATTCCCGAGGTAAGGTCATATTTTTTCAAGGTTTCCCATTCGGCTGGTCCCGTCAATTCAATAGATTTCATACCGATTTCCTTGGCAGATTTACATAAATCCTCAAAAGGAATTGTGCTATAACACCAACGGCAAGCGGAGTGATTGATACGCCCTTTTAGTGCGCTATCCATCTGATTATCAGCGGCTTCAATACGATTACTAAGCGAACTTGTAAGCATGGTAGCGGACACTAAGCCGACGCTTTGCAGGGCAGTTCGGCGTGAAATTGATTTTTCCATTTTTCGTGATTAAACAGTACATAAACTAAGAGTGTTTTTCCTTAGATTTATACTTAATTATCAACGAAATTTACCATAAATTTTTGAAATAACTATATTTTCAGAATAGTATATTTTTAACAATATTTCGTACTTATTGTAATTTTGAGAAATGTAAGGCAATCTATGTCCTACTACACCCTAATATTTATTCTATCATTGAGTTTTCCCCCAAGCCCTCATTACATTTAAAGTCTCATAAGCAGCTTTTTGGTTATATTCAAAAGCAAGACTTTTATGATTTACTAAATCTACAATAGTACCAATAAAGCACAACCCGCCTGTAAAAAAATACAAAATTCCCATCCCGATTTGGTCGGTTAGAAATCGTTGGATTCCCGCAAAACCAAAGAAGCCCACTACGGTTGTTATCAAAATGAGCGTGGTATCACGACGTTTATTTTGGTACATCATCACAAAGTTGCGTTGTTCTTCTTCGGTCATATCCTTTATCATATTCTGGATAAACATAGCTTCCTCTGCTTCAAGGTTGGAAAGCATCATCAAAATGTTAGTGTTCATGGTCTTGTTTTTGTGTTTACGGTAAACGGCAAACGGTTGAGAAATAAAACATTGATAATCAGTTATTTACATACAAGAAATTTTGTTATTTTTAATCAATTGAAAAATTCTCCATAAAATTACTACCAAAGCAAAAATCCCAATTGGATGATGATGAAATGACTCTTCAAAATTGCCATGAAATAGGTAAGAAATGGAATGCCCTATTCCGCAACCTGGGCAAAAACTAAACCCCAAATTCCTTATCGGACAGAGCGTAAAGTGCGATTCAGCAGGATTTGTAAAGGCTAAATAAGTTAGCCCGCCAATCCAGAAAATGAGTTCTATGTTTATTCGCTTTAACATTGTGAATCAAAGGTGTGGGAGTTTTGAAGATCTTCAATCAATTTCTACATGAAGTGCCAGTTTTGTATTATGACCAAGAGATTTTAGCGGATGAAATTAAAAATTTTAAAGTACAATGAACAAAAAATTGCAAAATTTCGTTTTAAGGGTAGTATATTTGCAAAAAAATGAATAAGATTCTGACTCGCATATTTTGCCTTCTCATGGCTTTTCAAGTGCTATTTGCCAGCACAGGATTTGCCATGTATGAGCATTTCTGTAAAATAAAAGGAGCAAAAACTTATTCATTATCTACCCCAAAAAAGACTTGTTGTTCGCTCAAAAAGGGAAATAAGTCTGAGCAAAAACAATCAGTTTATAAAAAAATCCAATGCTGTTCAAACCAGATAACTTTTCATAAAATCAGCCCTTACGCTTCACAAGGGCATAAAATTCAATTAAAAACTCCTTCACTTGCTTGGGTTTATACGCCTGTGTTTATTTACTCACACGTACCAACAAGCGAAAACATTTCTTTCAATATACTTCATTATTCAAACTCAGCTCCGCCATTATCAGGTAGAGACCGACTCATTTTTATTCAATCTTTCTTGATTTGATATTACCCTCTCATTGATTAATTCACGGTGAATCATTACCTGTGACTAATCATCTTAATTCTTTCTGTATTTTTCTAATTACTCAAAAATTATTGTGTTTTTGAGGTAATAATTTCGTAATTCATGTAAAACAATGAAACTTATAAAACAAATTTCAATTGCTTTTTTGAGCATTTTTATCGCTTCTTGTAGTAAAACTCCTGAGGCCATACCAGCAGTAACTATCAATTATCCAGCAGCTTATGTAGTGAATGGGACAAGTAGCACACTTTCAGTCATTAATTTGACCACTAATGAAGTTGCTAATTTAATTCAACTTACGGATGATTTGGGCGGAGTGAGTAATAATGGTAAAGGGAATTTCTTGCAATATCCACATCATATTTACTTAAATCCTGCAAAAAATCAGATTGCTATTGCTGCCCCAGGCGTAGATTTGAGTGCTGGACATGGTGAAGTTGTTCATAAAGGAAGCGCTAAAATAGCTATTATTGATGCCGTAAAGGGAATAAATTCAAAACTTATTACCGTACCTTTAATGAATCATAATGCAATTTATTCGCCTAATGGTTTGGAAATCTGGACTTCACAGATTGATAAAAATGGTACTGTTTTGGTATATGATGCTAATACTTATAATCTTAAAAATACTATTTCCGTGGGCAGAGAACCTGCTGAAGTTACGTTTTCAAATGATGGATTAGTCGCTTTTGTGGCAAATGGAATGGATAATTCGGTTTCTGCCATTAACCCAACTACTAAAACTGTCATTGCAACAATTCAAGTTGGTCAAAATCCTGTGGGAGCCTGGACGGGGTCTGATAATCGGATGTATGTTGATAATGAAGACGGACAAACGGTTTCTGTAATTGATGTAAAAACCTTGAAAGTTGTAGAGACAATTACTTTAGGATTTATGCCAGGTTATGCTGCTTTCAATGGTGATATGAAAGAACTTTGGGTAACTGACCCAATGCAAGGAAAATTACATTGGTGGAAACAAGATACCAATGGGAAGTTTGTAAAAGGGGGTTCGTTGGCAACTGCTGATGGGTCTCATGCTATTGCGTTTAAAGGTATGACAGCCTATATCACAAACCAAGAAGCCGCCTCAGTTTCGATAGTCGATGTGATGAAACATGAGAAAATAAAAGACATAAAAGTGGGTGAAAAACCTAATGGAATTGTGATTAGATTGTGAAATATTAATTTATCATAAAAAAAAACAATAAAAAAATGAAAAATATTATCCTTCCAAGCCTTTTAGTGGCTTTCTTATTAACATCTTGTGGTTCAAAGACTACTGAAACTAAAACCGTTGAAACAGTTGCAGTTGGCGATTCTGCAAAGACTCATGCCTGCCCGATGCACCCAGATATCACTGGCAAAAAGGGCGATAAATGTTCTGAATGTGGCATGGAATTAACGGAAGTTACAAAGGCTACTGTGGATTCTACCAAAATGAAGTAAGGAATTTACGAATAATTTTAACCACTAATTTTTAATAATATGAGAAAAGGAGAATTACAAAGAAGAGTAAGAAAAACGCATCGTTGGTTAGGTGTAATCTTGGGAATTCAGTTTTTGTTTTGGACAATTGGCGGATTATATTTTAGTTGGTCAAATATGGATGAAGTGCATGGCGATCATCAAAAGGCTCATATTCATCCCATATCAGGCCATGTCAACTTGGTGAATCCGCAAGATATTATTACCAAAATTAAACAAAAGGATACCGTCAATTTTGTGTTGGGAGTGCAGTTGATACAGATTTTGGAGAAACCTGTATATCAAATAATTTACTCAAAAGAACATGATAGAGGTAAAAAAATCCAATTAGCCGATGCTGAAACAGGTAGTCTTAGGTCTCATTTATTAAAGGAAGAAGCGGTGGAAATTGCTCGTAAAAACTTTTCAGAAGATGCTAAAATTCAACAAGTTGAATACTTAACTACCACCAACGGACACCATGAATACCGTGAACAACCTTTACCAGCCTATGCCGTAACGTTTGTACATCCCTCAAACACAACGGTTTACGTGAGTTCAGAATTGGGAACAGTGCAAAAATTTAGAAATAATAAATGGAGAATTTTTGACTTTTTATGGATGCTTCACACGATGGACTATCAAGGTCGTGATAATATTTCTAATTGGTTGTTGAGAGCATTTTCAGTTTTTGGATTATTTACGCTCAGTTCGGGCTTTGGTTTGTTTTTTCTAAGTCGTAAGAATTAAAGCAATGTCGTAAAAGAGTACAAGACTTAAGCGGTTTGAAATTACGGAATAATTCTGATAAATAATGGAACATAACCATCATCACCATGCTCCCAAGATTACCACTCTCAATCGGGCGTTTATTATTGGGATTGTTTTTAATTTGGGATATGTTGTCTTCCAGATTATTGTTGGTTGGCGGATAAATTCCCTGTCTTTACTATCGGATGCACTCCACAATTTTGCGGATGTCATTGCTTTAGCCTTGTCATTGTTGGCTTTTAGACTAACAACCATTAAAGCAACTGAACGATACACTTTTGGTTATAAAAAAGCCTCCATACTCATTGCACTGTTTAATTCTTTAGTATTGTTGGTGTCTGTTGGAGCCATTGGTTATGAAGCAATTTTAAGATTTTTTAAACCCGAACCACAAGATGGATTAACCATTTCGATAGTGTCGGTAGTAGGAATTTTTATTAATGGATTCACAGCATTACAGTTTTTCAGAGATAAAGATTCTGACTTGAATGTCAAGAGTGCATTTTCGCATTTGGCAGCTGATGCAGTAGTGTCTTTAGGCTTAGTGGTGGGTGGTATTTTAATTTATTATACTGGCTGGGTATGGATTGATCCAGTACTAAGTTTGATTGTTGCCTTTGTGATTATTGGAGGAACATGGTCGTTGGTAAAAGATACTCTTAAACTATCATTAGATGGCGTTCCGAATGATATCGACCTTGATAAAGTACGAGAAGAAATTCTTGAATCGCCAGAAGTATCATCTGTACATCATTTGCACGTGTGGGCTATTAGTACGACAGAAAATGCTTTGACAGCTCATGTGGTATTAAAACAAATACTTGATTTTCAGAAGATTAATTATTTAAAAAGAACTATAAAACATCATTTAGAACACGTAAATATTCATCATGCAACACTTGAATTTGAAATAGCGGATGATTGTACCGATGAAGCGTGTTGAAAACAAATAATATAAAAATGAAATTGAAAATAATATATAATCTCCTCTTTTTTAGCTTATTACTTATTTCAAAAACGGTTTTTTCTCAAACGGAAACCCTCAGAGGAATAGTTTTAGAAAAGAAAGCGGATGGCAAAACAGAGCCCGTAATTGGAGCAACTTTACGTTGGGAAAATGCTAAAAACGGTACTTCAACTGATGCAAAAGGAGAGTTTTTACTAAGTAAATCAGCTGGAAATCATGAATTAATCATTAGTTCAGTTGGTTACAAAACTGATACTTTAATGGCTCATACGTTAGAATATTTAACGGTATATTTAACCCCACAAAATGCTAACTTACAGGAAGTTACGGTGAGGAGCGAGGCCACAACAATTGATAGGCTCAACCCAATTCATACCGAAATAATTACTACTAAAGCCCTTGCCAAAGCTGCCTGTTGCAACCTTTCTGAAAGTTTTGAAACCAATGCTTCAGTATCGGTTAGTTATTCAGATGCCGTTACGGGGGCAAAGCAAATTCAGTTGTTGGGATTATCGGGAAATTATGTGCAAACCAACGTTGAAAATATCCCTGCCATCAGAGGTTTGAATACTACCTTTGGCTTAAATTATATTCCTGGCACTTGGTTGAGTTCCATTGATGTGGGCAAAGGAGCAGGGTCGGTGGTGAATGGATATGAGTCTATGACAGGAGCGTTGAATATTGAACTAATAAAACCTGATTCACCTGAAAAATTATACCTTAATGCTTATGGGAATAGTCAAGGTAGGGGAGAAGTCAATCTTAATTTGGCTCATCAATTGGATAAAAAATGGTCG
>JANPIG010000672.1:0-4953 GCA_031424875.1 Cytophagales bacterium | reverse complement strand
AAGCAATTTCGCCTCTTTTTTTATCGGGAATATCAACCCCTGCAATACGAGCCATACTTTTTTAGCATTTTAGATTTTTATAATTAGGTTATTCACAAAGCCTAATTATCATCCTTGTCTTTGTTTAAACTTTGGATTTTTTTTGTTAATAACATAAAGTTTACCGTGACGACGAATAACTTTACATTCAGCACTACGCTTTTTGATAGACGCTTTTACTTTCATTTTTGTAATTATTTTTACTTGTAACGATACACGATTCTTCCTTTACTCAAATCATAAGGCGACATTTCTAACTTCACCTTATCTCCTGGCAAGATTTTGATGTAATTCATCCTCATCTTTCCTGAAATATGGGCAATCACTTGATGGGTGCTTTCCAATTCCACTCTAAACATTGCGTTTGAGAGGGCTTCGATAATTACGCCATCGGTTTCTATTGATGATTGTTTTGCCATAATTAAATATTAACTAAATATTCTGATTTACTAATTGCTTCTTCTATAAATTTGAATGTTGTTAGAATGTCAGCAGTTCCTTTTTTCACCGCAACGGTATGTTCAAAATGAGCTGACGGTTTTCTATCTTGGGTTCTAATTGTCCAATTATCATTTTCTTGATGAATGGCTCTCTTCCCTTGATTTACCATCGGTTCAATTGCCAAAACCATGTTTTCTTTTAGTTTCGGGCCGTCTCCTCTTTTTCCGTAGTTGGCTACTTCTGGTTTTTCATGTAATGATTTTCCAACCCCATGTCCTACTAATTCTCTGACAATGGTAAATCCTAATTTCTCACAATAGGTTTGAATGGCAAAACCAATGTCTCCAACTCTCTTTCCAAAAACCGCTTGTTCCACGGCTATTCTCAAGGATTCTTTGGTAGTCCGCATCAATCGTTGCGTCTCTGCATTTACGTTTCCAACGGCATAGGTATAGGCACTGTCTGCATGGAAACCATTTTTGAAAACGCCACAATCTATCGAAATAATATCACCATCTTTCACCTGATAATTACTGGGTATTCCGTGAACAACAATGTCATTAACAGAAATACAAAGCGAAGCTGGAAATTTATGACCACTTACATTATAATTTAAAAACGAAGGATGTCCGTTATTATCTTTTATAAATTCGTAAGCAACTTTATCTAATTCCTTCGTAGTAACACCTGGTTTGATAATCTTAGCTACTTCAGCATGGGCTTGCCCCAATATCACTCCGTTAGTTCTAATTATTTCTAACTCGGCACTTGTTTTTAAAAAAATCATTTTTGAATAGAGTCCTTTCAACTCTCTTGCTTTAAACAGTAGCTTCTGTTCTACCTGTTACTCTTCCTGACTGCATCAAACCTTCGTACTTACGCATCAACAAGTAGCTTTCGATTTGCTGTAAAGTATCCAATACAACACCTACTAAAATCAACAACGATGTTCCCCCGAAGAAGGACGCAAATCCACTGGTGATTCCGAATAAACGAGCAACAGCTGGGAGAATCGCAATTATCGCTAACATTATGGCACCTGGTAAAGTAATTCTATCCAAAATATCAGCAATAAAACTTGAGGTTGCTTCACCTGGTTTCACCCCTGGCACAAAACCACCACCACGCTTCATATCATCTGAAATTTGCGTTGGATTGATTGAGATAGCTGTGTAAAAGAAGGTGAATATAATAATTAAGGTTGCAAACAAAAGGTTATATCCCCATGCTCCTGGATCACCAAAATTTTGTTGAACTGATAATGCAAATTCGCTTCTATCGGCAAATTGTCCTGCTACTAAGCCTGGAACAAACATTAATGCCTGAGCAAAGATGATAGGCATAACGCCTGAAGCATTCAATTTAATGGGAATATATTGACGTTCACCACTTACGGCTGATGCCCTATTACCAACTACTTGCTTGGCATATTGAACAGGAATACGTCTAACAGCTTGTGTAACGGCTACTGCCAACATTACTACAAAGAAAAGAGCAACCATTTCAATTACAAACAACAATGCTCCTGACATTCCACGAGACTGTGCTTCACCGATAATAGCACTTGGAAAACGTGAAACAATACCAATCATGATTAACATGGAAATACCGTTACCTACTCCCTTATCTGTAATTTTCTCACCTAACCACATACAGAACATTGTACCAGCAATCAAAATAATAACTGCAAATAGCCGGAAAGACCAAGCACTTACCATAATAGCTTCAGCTGGGATTGTAGTTTGCAAATAAGCTGTTGCTTGGGCGGCAGTAACTAAAATTGTTAAAACACGAGTAATCTGGTTCAACTTCTTACGTCCAGATTCACCATCTTTTTGCATTTTTTGGAAATAAGGCAAAGCAATGGTTAATAGCTGAATAGCAATAGAGGCCGAGATATAAGGCATAATACCTAATGCGAAGATAGAAGCATTGTTGAATGCGCCACCTGAGAACATATTAAGTAAGCCTAAAAGACCCCCGTCTCCTTTTACGTCTAATTTGTTAGCATCAACCCCTGGCAATACAATGTATGAACCTAAGCGGAAGAAGGTAATAAACAACAGGGTATTAAGAATTCTACCTCTTAATTCCTCTATTGAGAAAATGTTTTTGATAGTGTTAATAAACTTGTTCATGCTATCTGTTTAAATAATCGTTATTAATGAAATAAAGTCCAAATTGTACAACTTTTTTAGTAATTACAAATCTGTTGCCAGTTTCCCCACGATTACTTAATATTTCTGTTGTCTATTGAAATATATGTCCTAAGTATTAGGTATTAAGTAGAAAATTTGAGACGTAAACTCAAAACAGAATTTTAGTCTCAAACTTTATTTTATCAGGTATAGTTTAATAACTGACACTTAACACTCAAAAAAATTATCCTACAATTGCTTTTCCGCCTGCTGCTTCAATTGCTGCTTTGGCTGATGCTGAAAAACCTTTCACAGTTATTTCTAATGCAGATGTTACGGTACCTCGTGATAAGATTTTCACTAAATCATTTTTAGAAACCAAGCCGTGAGCATATAATACATCATGATTGATAACTGTCAAACTTAATGAGTCAGCCAATGCTTGAAGGGTATCAAGATTAAGGGCTTTGTACTCAACACGGTTGATATTTTTGAAGCCAAATTTTGGAACACGTCTTTGAAGAGGCATTTGACCACCTTCAAAACCAGCTTTACGTGAGTATCCTGAACGTGATTTAGCACCTTTGTGTCCACGAGCTGAGGTAGCTCCGATTCCAGAACCTTGACCACGACCAACTCTTTTTCTTATTTTAGTAGCACCTTGTGCGGGCTTTAATGAAGAAAGATTCATTGTAATAATATTGTTAAATGTTGCTAAACGCTACTCCCCTGTGAAGTAACTCGCTGATGTAATCTTGAGATTACAATTAGATTTTTTCGACTAAAATCATGTGATTGACTGCACGAATCATACCTTCAATAGCTGGATTCAAATCTTTCACTACGCTTCTGTTCATTTTGCCTAAACCCAATGCTTGCATGGTTGCTTTTTGAACTCTTGGACGTTTGATTGTACTCTTAACCTGAGTAATTTTTACCTGTGACATTTTTTTGTTAGTCAAGTAGTTTTAAGTTATAGGTTATCAAGTTATCAAGTTTTAAGTTAAGACATAAAATTTCATGTTCATTAGCTCAATAACTTATTAACTCAGCAACTTTATGACTTCTAACTATCCGTTGAAAACTTTTGCTAATGATACTCCTCTTTGAAATGCTACTGTGTGCGGGTTTCTCATATTTACAAGAGCCTGAACAGTTGCTTTTACCACGTTGTGTGGATTGGAAGAACCTTTTGATTTTGCTAATACATCATGAACACCAGCAGATTCTAATACTGCACGCATTGCACCACCTGCAATAACTCCCGTTCCAGGAGCAGCAGGCTTTAACAATACGAAACCACCAGAATACTTACCGATTTGTTCGTGAGGCACTGAGTTCTTTAACAAAGCAACTTCAAATACATTTTTCTTTGCATCTTCAATTCCCTTTGCGATAGCGTCAGTTACTTCGTTTGCTTTACCCAAACCGAATCCAACAACGCCTTTGCCATCACCAACCACTACAATTGCTGAAAAAGAGAATCTGCGACCACCCTTTACAACTTTTGCTACACGGTTAATAGCAACAACTTTTTCTTTTAATTCGCCTTCGTTAACCTTAATTGGTTTTGATATTAAATTTTGCGACATTTTTCCTTAATTTGAAAATTTGTGGATTTGAAACTGACAAATCAATTTCAAATTTATTCATTAGAATTTAAGCCCTCCTTCTCTTGCACCTTCTGCTACTGCTTTCACACGTCCGTGATACAAGTATCCGTTACGGTCGAAAACAACAGCGGAAATTCCTGCTGCCAAAGCTTTTTCAGCAACTTTTGCTCCTACTTGTTTCGCATTGTCCACGTTTCCGTTTGCCAATCCTAATTCTTTTGAAGAAGCTGCTGCTAATGTATGTCCTTTTACGTCATCAACTATTTGAGCATAGATACCTGCGTTTGAACGAAACACAGATAATCTTGGCTTATCAGCAGTACCAGAAATTTTTGCTCTGATTGAATGCTTGATGCGTAATCTTCTTGAATCTTTTTGCGTAGCCATTGTAATGTTTGGATGTTTTGTGGATTACCGACCCACGAGTTCAGTGAACAATTAACAGTGAACAATTAGCAGTAAACCGTTGGCAGAAAGAGCAATGTATATTATAAAATACTTGATAACTGACACCTGAAAACTGATAATTGATAACTGATAACCAATAATTATTTCTTACCGCCAGTTTTACCAGCTTTTCTACGAATTTGCTCACCCACAAAACGGATACCTTTACCTTTGTAAGGTTCAATTTTACGTAATGAACGAATTTTTGCTGAAACTTGACCTACTAATTCTTTGTCAATTCCTTCCAAAGTCACCTTTGGGTTTTGTCCTTTTTC
>JANPIG010000671.1:0-4113 GCA_031424875.1 Cytophagales bacterium | reverse complement strand
CCCACTTCCACCGATTGTAATTTTACCGTTTCAGCGAGTGCAACACCAAGTGATGTTGGATGTGGAGGTACTTCTTCGCTCACTGCAACGTGTTCTGGTACAGGCTGTGGAGGTGTTTCTTATGCTTGGAGTGGAAATGGTAATACCTACAATGGTACTCCTGTTACGGTAATTTTGCCCAATACAAATGGTGTAGTTGGCTACAACTTAACAGCTTCAAAAGCGGGTTGCTCCAATCAAACAGCAAGTACATCTGTAACTGTAAGTGGCTGTGCTGGTGGTGGTATAGACCGAACCGAAAGTGGAAATTCCAGCGATGACGGAGCAAGTAATCCTGTTGGTGAAGAGGAATCTAAGGCTTTTGATAATAGCAGTTTTTCGAAGTGGTTGGTTTTTAGTTCAACAGGAAATATTACTTATGATTTTGCGGGAAGTGATTCCTACGTTATCAATCAATACTCCGTGACATCGGCTAATGATGACCCCAGCCGTGATCCCAAAAATTGGGTGTTTGAAGGTTCAAATAATGGCTCCAACTGGCAATCAATTGATACTCGGAGTAATCAGTTTTTGAATGCTCCTCGTTTTGATACTAAAACCTATAATATCGGCAACACAACAGCGTACCAGATGTATCGCTTGAACGTAACGGCAAATCACGGAAATGGACTTCTCCAAATTGCTGAAATTCAGATGTTTGGACCTGCGAATGGTGGTTGTACGCCTCCAAGTCCACCATCCATTAGTTCAAATACCAATACTTCTCCCGCTGACTTAACAGCTACTGGATGTAGTGGTTCAATCACTTGGTCTAATGGTTCTAATGCCAATCCATTGACGGGCGTAGGCTCGGGTACATACACTGCCACTTGTACCGTCAATAATTGCACCAGTGGACCTTCCAATTCAGTGGCTATTGGTGGCGGAGGTGGCTCATGCCCAACCTATAACAATCCACAATGGTTTCATTGGGATAATGCTTCGAGTAATCTTTGGTGGGCTCATTATGGACCAACTGGCTTGTTGTATGCAGCTGTTGATGCCAACCCAGCTACTCCAGCCCTTACCCGCCAACAATTAATTAATTCGGGCGTTACTCCTACCTTAGCCAATTGTTTCTTGGATGGTAGTAAATCAAGAATATCTGCTGTGCGATTTGAAGAAACAGACGAAAACATTTCCGTCTATCCAAACCCAACTACAGGCAAAATCAAAATAGTTTTCTCTTTAACGAAATCAGAAAACGTTTGGTTGAATCTGTATGATATTCAAGGTAAATCATTGGATTTGAGGGGTTTTGAAGGTAAAACAGGGCGTAATGAAATGGAATATGATTTGCAAAATTATCCATCAGGGGCATATTTTGTCAATTTCCAAAGCTCTGAAAAACGGGAAGTTTTGAAGGTTATGAAAGTGAATTAGTGTTTAGTTTCAACGTTGTGAAGGTTTTGAACCTTCACAACGTTATTATTTAATCCTACGAATAACTCAACCCATATTGTTTCAAAACCTCATCAGGCACACCTTCCCAATTATTAGGTTTATTTCCTTGATAGTCCATATCCTTATGCCCCATTTCAGAAGAATAAAAGCCCGAAGCTGTCAGATTTCGCATTAATGAAAAGAAATTTGCTCCTTGTGAAAACTCTTTTTTGACTTTATTTGGATAAGCAATTTCATCCACAATATTGATTTGCTGGGCAGAGGTGCAATTAACAAAGTTCTTCCCAAAAAGTCGAATTGCTGTTGAATCCAACCATCGCAAGCCCCCACGCATGGGAGTTTTGAATTCGGGTTTGTCTTTGGTAATAAACTCGATAAATGCTGGTACACCCGCCTGTGAGGCACTTCCCGAAATTTTATCGGCAGGAATAATGATATCCGAAAGCACCGTGATGGTTTTCATTTCATGGTCAGAATAAAATTTTTCTGCCAACAATCGGGCATCACGCTCCATTTCGTCTTTGGTACGTCCATACGTATATTTTGGGATGGATGCACCCACCTTTGCTTTGGGTTTTGGCTTGGGACCATCCAGCATTTCACCTGCCAAAGCGTCATTGCCCACCACCGCCATTCCAAGCGATGATAGACCTATATTTTTAAGAAAATCTCTCTTTTTCATAATGATATTTTTTTGTAGGGTATTTACTCATGGCATGACTCAAAGTCATGCCATGAGTATTCATTACAAAACACCCATTTTCTTTTGTTCAATAATATAGTTAGATGTTCTTGCCGATAACGCCAAAATTGTCCATGTTGCATTTTTATCCCCTTGTGAAACAAATGGAGCAGCATCTGCCACAAACAAGTTTTTTACATCGTGGGCTTGGCAGTTACTGTTCAATACAGACGTTTTAGGGTCATTTCCCATTCTGGCAGTGCCTACTTCGTGAATAATTTTGCCTGGTTCAGCTAATCCGTAATTCGTTTTCGCATCGGGTTTATTGCCTAAGGGAACGCCACCAATTTCATGAATTATTTGCTCGAAAGTATCTTGCATGTGCTTGGCTTGCTTAATTTCGTAATCCGACCAAGTATAATTAAATCTCAAAACTGGAATACCAAATTTGTCCACTACCGATGGGTCAATTTCGCAATAATTATTGTAATCAGGTACGGGTTCACCACGACCTGCCATGCCTATATATGCTCCGTAAAATCTTCGATAATCTTCCTTTAAAGATGCTCCATAGCCTCCTGCGGCTTTTTTGATGCCTTCACGAGTAGGATATTTTTCATTGATTCCTTCAATGCCCCAGCCAAAACCGTAGGCTGGCATTCCCATACCTCCACCGTATTCGATGTGATAACCTCTTGGGAAATCCAATTTTTTGTTATCCAACCACCAAGGAGTATAAACGTGCATTCCGCCCACGCCATCTTCATTATAACGTTTTCTATCAAACAAAGCGGGAATAATAGCTGAGCGAGATGCGCCTGTCGAGTCGTTGATGTATCTTCCCACAATGCCACTCGTATTTGCTAAACCATTAGGAAAACGACTTGATTTTGAATTTAATAACAAACGAGCCGTTTCGCCCGCACTTGCCGCCAAGATAACAATTTTGCCTCGCACGGTTTTTTCAGTCATTGTTACAGTGTCCACATAAGATACACCCGAAGCTAAGCCCGTTGTGGGGTCAGTCAATACTTCACGAGCCATAGCATACGTTATGAGAGTACAATTGCCCGTTTTGATAGCAGGAATCATCAAAACTGAAGAAGACGAAAAGTCGGCATAAGCCTGGCACGCCCTATTGCACTGATTACAATAAAAACATTGCCCACGGTCTTTGTTGACGGGTTTAGTCAGAATTGAAAGTCTTGAAGGAATAGTTGGGATGCCTAGTTTTTTATTGCTTCTTTGCAGCATTAATTCGTGCAAACGTTGTTTGGGGGCTGGTAAAAAGATACCATCTGGTTCATTTCGTAAACCTTCATTAGACCCAAAAACGCCAATCATTTTATCAATGTAGTCGTAATATGGTTTTATGTCGTCATAACCAATGGGCCAATCTTCTCCTAAGCCGTCAATGGATTTTCGTTTGAAATCATCAGGTCCAAAGCGAAGGGAAATACGTCCCCAGTGGTTAGTGCGTCCGCCCAACATTCTGGAACGGAACCAGTTAAATTCAGTGCCTTTTGTAGTGGTATAAGGCTCACCATCAATTTGCCAGCCACCGTAAGCGGCATCAAAATCACCGAAAGCACGAGTTGAACCAGCACCACGTCGGGGAGATTCCCAAGGGGCTTTCATTTGAGTAATGTATTTCGGATCGGCAGGATCAAAATATTGTCCTGCTTCCAATACACAAACTTTTGCACCCGCTTTGGTAAGTTCATGGGCAGCCATTCCACCCCCTGCACCTGAACCCACTATGACCACATCATAGACAGTTGCAGGTTCTTTTATTTGAAAATCAAGCATTTGAAATGTGTTTTGAATTAAAATGAAGCATTTAAAGCATACTTTAGAAATAAATATTAATATTTTTATCAAATATATTGTTTTTTTTTGACTAATAATTATTCAATTCGTTTCATTTATTATTCAATGTCCCCTTTGAATGTTTGAATAATCACCTTTTGAATACTAACTTGTATATG